>NZ_QWDE01000003.1:0-300000 GCF_003432065.1 Mucilaginibacter terrenus
TTGCTTCTACAGCATTTGCTACACGTTGAGGGTGGTCAGTTTGTCCCGGAATCCCCTGGTCAGTTTGCCCCGGAATTGGTGGTCAGCTTGCCCCGGAATCAGGTGGTCTCGTTCATCAGAATCTCCAGTATAGTCTCTAAGAAGGTAAACTTTTTAATGGGTGACGGTATCGTTACCAAAGGTGACACGAAGGCGTTTAAAGCTGACCTGAACCCGGTAGACACTGCCGAAGAACTGATACAAAAGTTGGTTTACGATTATGTAGTGTTCAACTACTTCGCAATTGAAGTACAGTATGACCTATTAAACAATAAGCCATTATATTTTAACCATATCCCGGCTAACCAACTAAGAAGCAACAAATCTAAAACTAAGTTTTGGGTGTGTGATGACTGGCAAGCCAAAAAGAACCTACTGACCTATGACCGTTGGGTTAAGGGCAAGAACGAAGACCGCAAATCAAAGGTTTTCTTTTATTCAGGCTACGTACCATCTGTATCAACTGTTTACCCGAACGTAGATTATTCAGGCGCAATTACCGCAATGGTAACTGACATCCTGATTAACAACTTTAACAAAAACAACATTGAAGACGGTTTCAGCCCGGCGCATATCATCAACTTTTTTAAAGGTGTTCCAACGGCAGAAGATGCTAAAGCTTTTGAAAGAAAGTTTGCGGAAACCTACAAGGGTGTTGACGGCTTAAAGTACCTTTTATCTTGGAATAACGCAGATGGTAAAGCACCTGAAATAAATACAATCGCAGGTGATGATTACGCTACCAAACTGATTGAAGTAGTTAAGAAAATTGAGAATGCTATCCTGCAATCCCATTCAGCAACCCGTTTATTATTTGGTGTTGAAACCGAAGGCAGCTTAGGCGGTAACGGTGCAGAACTCGAAATTCAATTTGAGATTTTTAAACAGACGTGGGTTAAGAACACCCGTAATGTGATTGAATCCGGGCTTAATAAATTGTTTGCTGATGCCGGGCTACCTGCAATAGAATTTAAAGACAAAACAACGCTGTTTTCAGCTTCATTAGAGAGCGCAACCCGTGAAAAGGTACTCACTATAGATGAACTCCGAGCGATTGATGGTAAGCCTGTTTTGCCTAACGGCGAAGGTGCTAAACTGTTAACGGCAGCAGCCCCGGTACAAGCCCCGGCATTTAATCAGAATAGATTTTCGGCTACTGGTAAGATGCTTACAGATGCAGATTTTGAACTGGTAAAAGACTTAGGAACTCATAAAGCTGATTTTGACTTTGTAGAAAATGAGTTCTCAAAATTTGCTGATGACCAGATTGACAATTACCTGATAACTGAAAAGATTGATGGTAAATCATTAGAACAAATTAAAGCAGATATTAAGTCTAAACTGGATACTTTAATATCAGTAGATGACCTTACAAAAAGGCTAAATAAGCTTACAGAAGCTAAAATAATCAAATCTGACATCACGGATAGCAAAGTCAACATTAAGCCTGTAGAAGCCCCAAAACAGGGCAACGAAGTGCAGGTAATGTATGAGTATAAGGTACGTCCGGGATATGGTGAACCCTTGATTGATACAAGCCGGGGTTTTTGTGTAAAGCTTATCAATAACGACCGTCTTTATAGCCGTGCTGACATTCAAACGATGTCTTCAATCTTTGGCTATGATGTCTATGCTCATTGTGGTGGATGGTATACCGACCCCGCTACAGGCAAAGCAGAAAACCAGTGCCGTCACCAGTGGTCAAAAGTAAGAGTGATAAGAAAGGGCGGTGTGCAGTAATGAAGAAGATACAGTTTATCAGCGTACAGGAACTGAAAGATAGTTCAATCGTACAGACCAATGTTGACGAAAAGATATTAAGTCAATGCATCACTGAGTTCCAGGAACTGGAACTACAGCAGGTATTAGGTAAAGCCACCTACAAACGGCTATCAAACGTACTGGTGTCGGGTGCTACAATCAGTGGTTACACGTACTCAGATGAAGATACTTTACTGTTTGACGTGATTAAACCTGTAATGGTATATGGCAGCTTACTTTATAGCATCAGTCCGCTTCACTACAAGCTAACCAATAAGGGCGTTCAAAACATTACTGATGATAATGCTAAGACAGGTGACGGTCGGGACTTGGAGAGTCTTAAATCCAATTACACCACCAAATTAGAGGGGTATAAACGGTTTCTGATTGAACATCTGGAAACAGACGAAGACCCGGAAACAGAAGCACCCTGCTCAACAGATACAACTTTTGCAATTACCGGGATTTCGATACCGGATAACAGTTTTAATGAAGAAGAAGCTTACAGGGCTTCGGCTTATAAAACCGGGTACTACCGAAGAATAATTTACTAAGTGATTACCATTAACCAGTATATCAAATTACTTGAAAAGTACTTAAAGCAGCACAAGCAAATCAATACGGTACTTACCAGTAACGAAGCTGATTTTGCAGCCTATTATAAGATAGTTTACCCGGTTGCCCACATTGATTATGTAACGCAGCGTATCAGCGGAGATAACATTAGCCACCAATTTGAAATCATCATTGGTGACTTGTTTGACCCTAATGTACCTGCTTCTGAATTTGAAATTTACAGTGACTGCAACCTGATAGCTGATGACCTGTTAACTTACTTCGAAAATCAGGTTAATGTTGATTATGAGATTAGCCCGGATACCAGTATTCAGAAGTTTACTGATGCGAACGGTGACAGGGTTGCCGGGGCTGTATTCGTAATTACTTTCAACCAGTTCCGGGCAAGTGATAACTGCATCACTCCAATTGATGATAACCTGTCAGTGGCTAAACCAGTAATGTACTACGGTGCTGTTAACGGTGTACCAACCAGTTTAAGCGGGTTAACGTCAACACAGGCTACAGAAGCAACTTTAGACACTGGCTTAGGCAACCCTTTTGTTATTGCATTAGATGACCTGTACAGCCTTGAATTAGTAAATGATACCAGTGCATCAAATTTAGATTTAACGGCTTTATACGTGCGTAATGGTACGTTAACAGCCAAAGATAATACCGTTTATAATCTGTACTACTATGAACAAGCTGTCCCCTATAGTACAAGCCATAAACACAAGATAAGAGTGAGATAAAAAAATGATAGGTGAAGAAAGACCGATAGGGATTAAGTTAACTAATCCGGGCAATGTTGACTGGTTTTACGGCGGTGGCTTACCTGCTTATGCTTCGATTGAAGAAGCCTTAGCTACAGTGCCGGGTGCTTTACGTATGGGTAAAACCGTAGGTATTCTGATTGATGGAATCATAGTTGAATACTGGTTCAAAGATGGCATTGCTGATGAAGATTTGGTCATTAAAGCAGCCGGGGGTTCTGGTTCGGTTGATGCTTACACCAAAGCACAAGCTGATACCAAATTTCAAATCAAAGGTGATTACCTGACTGGTGTAACATCTAACGATGTTATTGATGCTTTGGGCTACGTGCCTTTAAGCGGGTATTCAGTTGACCTATCAGGTTACTATACGAAGGTTCAATCAGATGCTAAGTACCTAACCGGATTTGCCGTTGACCTGTCAGGTTATTACACTAAAAGTCAGTCAGACGCTAAGTACCTAACCGGGTATACCGTTGACCTCAGTGATTACTACAATAAGTCAGCAGCAGATACCCGCTATCAATTTAAAGGTAATTACTTAACCGGGTTAACGTCAACTGATGTTACCGTGGCTTTAGGCTATACACCTGTTTCTGGTTTGACTAACTACTACACCAAAGCACAAAGTGATGCTAAGTATTTGGGAACTGGTTACACCCCGGACTTATCAAATGTGTATACCAAATCACAGTCAGATGCTAAATATCTTACAGGGTATACCGTTGATTTTAATAACTACTATGATAAGACTACTTCTGATTCAAAGTTCTTAACTGGTGTAACAAAATCACAAGTTACTACTGCTTTGGGTTACACCCCGGCAAGCGGTTCAACCACTTTGGCAGGTTACGGTGTAGCATCTGGTGACACTTTATTTGATGGTAGATTCTTACCGTTGAACACTGACCTTAATACTGAAACTCAAAAGGCTTTAAATCTGATGACTTCACCAAACAAAGTTCAATCCTTTGGTGCAAACGTTTATGAAATGACTACTACAATGACGGTAGTTACACAGCAGTTTAAGACGTTAGCTTTAACACCTGTAACATCTGCAACTACATTGTACGGTGTTACTTTTTACCAAAGTGGGCAAGGTGTTTACACGGCAAATAATGAGAACTCAATTTCATTATACTCTTATTCTGGTGGTGTACTTACTAAGGTAGCAACTACAGGTAACGTGCCAACATTGTGGTCAAACAGTGCTAACACTTTCGTGAATATCTATTTTACAGCCCCGTATAATGCAGCACCGGGAATGTATTTCTTAGGTATGCTATTTTGCGCTTCAAGCACAACGACAGCACCAACGATTGCTTGCGCCCCAACTCTGCTTAATGCTGCAATATCAAACGCCAACCTGCCGAATAATACAAAATTGTACGGTACAATCTTAGCGCAAACGACTGCACCCGCAACCATCAATATGTCATCAGTAAACGGTTCTACAGCCCGTATCTGGACAGCTATGTTTTAAGGTAATTACCGTCTTGTACATACTATTTATCTATGTGAAAATAGATAGTGCAGGACGGGATTTTATTTACCTGAAAGAAGGTGTAAAGCTTAAAGCTTATAAAGATGTAGTAGGTGTTCCTACCATTGGTTGCGGTTTGACTTATTATCCTGATGGCAGAAAAGTTAAGTTAGGCGATGTTATCAGCTTAAAACAGTGTGATGATATGTTCACTGCCGTTGTAGCTGACTTTGAAAAAGCAATTTCAGCAGCTATAAAAGTACCTCTTAACCAAAATCAGTTTAATGCTTTGGTGTCTTTGGCTTACAACATTGGTAAAGCCGGATTCAGCAAGTCCACTTTGGTTAAACGGATAAATGCCGGGGAATCACCAGAAAGGATTACAGCAGCATTTGCTATGTGGAACAAAGCCGGGGACAAGGTAAATAGCACTCTTACGAAAAGGCGTGCTGACGAAGCTAAACTATACTTCAAAGCCTAATGAAAACCCTACTTACAATATTTAATAACCTACAATTGTCTTACACAGCCTTGTTTAAGTTTATGGTATCAAACGTCTGGAAAATGATTGTTTGGACTTTCTGCATTTACCTTGCACCTACCTATGAATTGATAGGTCTTACTGTTTTCTTATTGTGTGCTGATTTGATTACAGGTATCTGGAAATCTCTAAAAACTGGTGTCCCGGTAACAGCAGCTAAGATAGGTCTCAGCGTAGAAAAGATGATTGCTTACACCTTTGGTGTAGTCTGTACCTATGCAGTTCAGCACGGTATCACCAATGATGCAATTAAGGTGATGCTATTCTATTCTGGTATTGTATCCCTAAAAGAGTTAAAGAGTATCATTGAGAACATTGAGATAATTACAGGCACTTCAATTTGGGGTGTGCTTAGTAAACAAATCGGCAACCTGATGCCGGGTAAAAAATTAGACAAAGAAGATAAGGAGACCAAAGATGAAACTAAGTAATATCATACGCTTAATAGCAACCATTGCATTAACCGTACTAGATGCCATTAAAAGTAAGAAATAGGGGAAATATAATTTATTGAGTTGCAGTGTAACCCTTTTGCGCATCTAACGATGTTTTAGTAAGGTCAACACTTTCTACACAGACTTCATACCCTATTACGGTTGCGGTAGTCACCTTAGAGTACTCATTATACTTGAAATCTAAAGTGGCTTCAAAGATTGCTTCTTTATGATTTGTTTTCTTGATAGACTTAGTTAAATTGAAAGTTACAGATTCACCTATGTCTCCGCCAAACGCTTCATTTGAAATTGTTCCAGTATAAACCGTTAACCATTTATTGTTTGCTCTCAGGTAATTTTGAGTTTTTAGATATTGACTTTTTGCATAATCCATTTGGCTTATTGGATATTTAAATTTCAAAACCTTACGGTACAGCACCCCTTCTTGAAAATCCAAAACTACTCGTACAGTGTCGTTAGCGTAAGATTTACTGGAATGCCCTTTATATATAAATTCATATTCCTTTTCTTCCATTCCAAAGCTTTCGTGATTCGACATATACCCTATAAGCTCGTATTTCTGACCACCCAAAGGTATCTTATCGAATTGTTGTAACAAGTTTACGCTTTGAGAAAACGATGGTTTCGCTACAATGAGTAGCAGTGCTGTAATGAAAAAGCGACTTGTCATATTATTATTATTATTATTTTCTTGGGGCTGACCCTCTTTTCATTGTACAATTAATTAGTTTTTTTCTTCACTTACCATAAAAGCAGCAGCTTTCTGAATCTGCTTCTTTTGTTTGTCCTTAACAGTTAGGTCAATACCAAAATCATCTTTTCTTAATGCTAACCGTAGTGCAGCTATTTGATTGTTTGCAAAGTAGTTTAGTTGTGCAGGGGTAATTTCCGAACTTATTAGCAGCATACTGGATGAACCACTATTTACAATTTTTGAGTTACCATCGGGATTAAACCTGATGATACTATCAGAAGGCATTTTAATAAGAATTGACATATTGTTTACGTCCAAACCCTGATAAGCGCCAAACTCACCGCTTGGCATATTCATTAATAAGCCAACAAGTACTTTATCATCGTTCTGCATAAATGTCAGTGATTCCATAAAGTTCACATTATTAGCTGCGACGAAGTTGACAGTCGCACCTTTTATCAGCTTACCAGTGAAATCGTCTTTTTTATTAATCAAAGTTTGGGCATAAGACGTTGAAGAAGCAATCAATGCTAAAAGGAGGGCAATTTTTTTCATAATAACGGTTTGGTTCTCAAAGATAAACATAAATATTTTTTCACACACTTGAATTTGTGCTAACAGTATTAGCATTTTTGATGTTGTGAAAAGTGTGGCTAATATTCAGGTTTATAGATTTAAGCAATCAGACACGGAACTACCGTTGTTCCTATCTAACATACAGGCGGGGTTTCCATCCCCGGCAGATGACTACTTAGAAGAATGTTTGTCACTTGATGACATCTGCATATCCAATGCTGCCAGTACGTTCTTAGGCAGGGTTACCGGGCAATCCCTTAAAGATGTATATATCTATGACGGTGACATAGCTGTTATCGATAAGAGCGAAAAGCCGGAACATAAAGATTTAGTGGTATGTGCTATTGATGGTGAGTTTAACGCCAAAATCCTTCACATTGACAAACTACAAGGTATACGGTTACTGTCCGCTAATCCTGATTACCCACCTATCATAATTCAAGAACTAACTGACTTTAGAATTTGGGGTGTTATCACCTTTGTTATCCAAAACGTGAAAAACCGAAGCAATGATTGGCATTATTGATTGCAACAATTTTTACGCTTCGTGTGAACGGAACTTTGACCCCTCAATAAACGGGTTACCAGTTGTGGTGTTCTCTAATAATGACGGTGCAATTATAGCCCGGTCGGAAGAAGCAAAAGCTTTAGGTATTACAATGGCTATACCCATCTTTGAGGTGAAGAAGCTGATGCAGAAACATAACATCATTGGCTACAGCAGTAACTACACTCTTTACGGTGATATGTCAGCCCGTATTAAATCTATTATCCGGGATTTTTTTCACGATGTTGAAGACTACAGCATAGATGAATCGTTCGTGTCTTGTAAGGGCTTTAAGTACCGTGACTTGTTCACCTATGTGAAGGATGCGAGGGATAAAATTTCACACTGGTCTGGTGTACCCGTATCCATTGGTATAGGCGCAACTAAGACACTTGCCAAAGTTGCAAACAGAATTGCTAAGAAGAAGTACCGGGATGTTGGGGTGTACATCATTGACACCGAAGAAAAACGTCTGGATGCCCTTAGAAACACAGATGTAACAGATGTTTGGGGTGTTGGTCACCGAATAGGCAAACGCCTAAACTCAGTAGGTGTATTCAACGCTTATGACTTATCAATGGTAGACGAAGATTGGGCTAAACGGCAATTTAGTGTAGTACTCCAACGTACGGTATATGAGTTGCAGGGTTTAAGCTGTATACCGTTGGAACTGGTACAACCTGCCAAACAAAATATTGCATCCCAAAAAAGCTTTGGTATCTATCAAACCGAGTTTGAACCCATAAGTGAAGCACTGGCAAACTACACTGCACGGGTTGCTGAAAAGCTACGTAAACAGAAGTTTGTAGCCGGAGGATTAACTGTTTGGTTAGGCACTAACAATTTTTCTAAAACAGATGCTCAGTACTTTCCTGAAATATCAACCGTGTGTGATGTACCCACTGACTATACACCTTACCTGATTAAGAGAGCCGTAGAAGGTTTAAAAGCTATCTACCGGAAAGGATACCTGTACAAACGTGTTGGTGTGATGCTTACTGACCTTCGCAATAATACAGATGGTACGCAGAACCTGTTCTTAGCTGATACCCGTAATAAGGAAATTGAAATCATTAAGAAGGTAGACCGGATTAATCGTTTAAATGGTCGGGATACCGTAAGGTCAGCGCAACAAGGGTTTGCCAGAGAATGGAAAATGAAACAGGAGCATCTAAGCCCTAAGTACACCACCCGGTTACAGGATATTATAACAATTAAGTAGATTGCATAGCTATTTAAAACTTACTATGGATTATATAAAAATTCCTGTTCCTAATTTCAGATTTGAGGATGTCATTAAACGTAGGGCAAACGACTTCATCGAGTTCTATCTTTCCAAATCTATTCTCCAAGGAATATACAAAGGCTACAGAGGTAATGAGAAAGATACTTTGAGCCACATCCAAGATGAATGGAGTAAGTTTAGCAGTAGCGATGGCTTCATATTCGTATCAACTTTACTCAATCACATATTGGAGATTGAAAGCTCTGAAATCGCAAAATCAAAATCACAATTAGAGGCTATTACAAAAAGCAAGAATCTTGACATTGAGTTTATATCTGTAATAATTGAATATCAACCCTTACTTGATTCAATTAAATATCAACTTTATACGTTAGCTGAAAAGTCTGGTTTTAGATTTTCTGCTGATAGTTTTCAACTAACTGAAATAGCGTCATTAAATACTAAGATAGATTCTATTCTTGACAGCCTTGAAACATTGAAAGCAGGTCAAGAGGTTGTTTACAATCACATTGATGAACTTAAAGAAGAGTTTAGTTCGTTAAAAACTGATTACATCTTAGGTAAGAAAAAATGGCATCAAAGGGCTGCCGGAGTGGTTGCTACATACAGTGGTACGTTGGTAGCCGATTCATTGTTTGACCCGGTTAAGCCATTAATACACGACCTGTTATCTTCAACTGGAACGGATGTAGTGCAACGGTTACTTGATATAAAATAGCCCAATATAAAAAGGGAAAAAAATATAGCAAAAAGGGAAAAAATCCGGTTTTTACTAAAATAAAAAGTGCCTTTAAACGAAATAGAGGCACTTTTTTTTGCCTAAACTATTGGATTTGTAATATAAAGTTATCAAATAAAAGGTTTAATTTTTAATTTATATCTCGGTGTACATCAGTGTTTATCAATTTATTTGTGCTGTTTATCTGAAGAAAACGAGCGTATAACTGCCGCCGTTACAAGTTTATAAACCGGTAAAATGTTTATACCTTGCCACCCAGTAAGCCATTATGAACACCTCAATTCCTCACCAGCACCTTACTACCGCGGCACGTATACGTTCCATTGTGGGCGGATCGCTGGGTAACCTTGTGGAGTGGTACGACTGGTATGTGTATTCGGCGTTCTCACTTTATTTTGCAGATGCCTTTTTCCCATCGAGCAGCCAAACGGCCAAGTTGCTTAATACAGCCGGCATATTCGCGATCGGTTTCCTGATGCGGCCAATAGGTGGTTGGCTGATGGGCACCTTCGCCGATAAAAAAGGCCGTAAAGCCGCGCTTACCTGGAGTGTACTGCTCATGAGTGCAGGATCGCTTATTATTGCCATAACTCCTGACTTCAACACCATTGGTATTGCAGCACCCTTACTGCTTGTACTTGCCCGTGTAATACAGGGGCTAAGTGTCGGTGGCGAATATGGCACAAGTGCCACTTACCTGAGCGAAATGGCGGACAAAAAGCATCGTGGCTTTTACTCCAGCTTTCAGTATGTAACACTTATTATGGGGCAGTTGCTGGCGCTTGGTGTGCTGGTATTGCTGCAGCGCGTTTTCATGACAGAAGAACAGCTGCATACCTGGGGCTGGCGCATACCTTTTGGCATTGGAGCGGCGCTGGCCATAATAACCATGTACCTGCGCCGCAGCCTGCACGAGCCTGCGACTTTTACCAATAAAGAGAACAAAGAAAAGCGCGACCGCGGTACCATTAAGGCATTACTGCAGCACCCTCGCGCGGTGTTAACCGTTATTGGGCTAACGCTTGGTGGCACCATTGCCTTTTATACGTTCACCACTTACATGCAAAAGTTCCTGGTGAATACCAGTGGTTTCAGCAAGAACACCGCTACGCTTATATCAACCATTACCCTCTTTATATTTATGCTGCTACAGCCGGTGTTTGGCATGCTGTCTGACAGGATCGGCCGCAAGCCGCTGCTTAATGCCTTTGGTATTTTAGGGACACTCACCACCGTGCCCATCATGATGGCGTTAAGCCATACCAAAGACGAATGGACTGCCTTTTGGCTGATCATGCTGGCACTGCTGATTGTAAGCAATTATACCTCTATAAATGCTGTAGTTAAGGCGGAGCTATTTCCGGCGCATGTGCGTGCACTGGGTGTAGGACTACCCTATGCCATAGCGGTTTCGGCATTTGGTGGTTCGGCGGAATACTTGGCTTTGCAGCTTAAGGTATGGGGCCACCCCGAATGGTTTTACTGGTATGTTACAGTGTGCATATTTGTCTCGCTGATCGTGTACATTACCATGCGCGACACGCATAAACATTCTAAGATAGAAGAAGAGCCTCACCCCAACCCCTCTCCTGAAGGAGAGGGGCTATAAAGCTCAAATAATGTTACAGAAATGCCGACCCTTCAGGGCAGGGTTACGCGAGGTTTTTACTTGGAGATCAACCCCGATATCACATTAATGCTCAACGCCACAATGGCAGTGTTGAAGGCAAAAGATATGAGCCCGTGCGCCCATACCAGCCTGCGTAAGCGGCGGGAACTGATCTCCACGTCTGACACCTGGAACGTCATGCCTATGACGAAGGAAAAATATACAAAGTCGAGGTAGTCAGGCTCTTTGATATCACCGGGGAAGTCTAATCCGCCAGCAAGCGTTTTTTTGCCGTCCTCTGTAGAATAGTACAGATGCGCATACCGCATTGTATATACGGTGTGCACCAGCCACCAGGATACCACAACGGCGCCCATGGCCAAAAAGATGTAAGCACCTACCGTCTCTTCCGACTGGCCTTTGGTCGACTTCAGTAAAAGGTATATGGCTACCAGGCTTACAAGCGAGGCACACATTACAAACAGGAAGATGAAATAACGACTACTGTCATCTATACTTACCAGCTTACGAATATCTTTAGGGTGCGCCCACAGGATCACTATCCAGTCGAGTACAATGATGCTTAATGCTATTGAGATCCAAACAATGAGGGTAACTGCCGGAACCGATGGTATATGCCTGGCAAGCAGGAATGCAATAGCACCAATAAGTAAGGACAGGTATAAACGATAATGCGCATCCAGGCGCAGCATAACGTATTTTTTGGGGTCGGAAACGGGTTTCATCTGATAAGTCTATGGTCTATAGACGAGGGAAAGGTCGGGAACTTATTTGAAGTTAAGACTATGTTTGTTAAGATTAAAAATCTTCTTCCACAATGTTGGCTACACGGCCCACTTGTCCGTCTTCCAACCGCACCTTAATGCCGCGGGAATGATACGTGGCGCTGGTGAGCAGGTCTTTTACCACGCCGCGTGTCAGCTTCCCGCTGCGCTGATCTTTTTTGAGGATGATGTCGACCTCCAGTCCGGGATAAATGTCTGCTCTGTTACGTCCGTGCATAATGATATTTTAGTCCGGAAGTCCGATAAGACGGGAAGTCCGGGAGATGTTTTTTTTTGCTGGAAGTCCGGTTTACATTTAGTCTTTCGGACTTTCTGACTTATCCGACTTTCGGACTTCCTGACTCACTGACCAACTTTGCAATCGCATCGTCAACCTTAGCAAAACCAAAGCCGCTGATTACCTCGTTCATTGCCGCGGTAATCTGGTCGTTCTGCAGGTTACCTATGCTTCCTTCATGAGTATGGTTGACAGCTTTTTCAGGGTCGAAATTTCCTTGTTCAATATCCAGCCCTATTTGCTTGTAGGCGTCGCGAAAGGGAACACCGTTCAGTACCGCCTTATTTACCTCTTCTACGCTGAACAGGTAAGCATACTTAGGATCGTCCAGGATATTCTTATTAACGCTGATGTTCTGCAGCATAAAAGTGGCCATCTCCAGGCAGCTGAGCAGGTCAGTAAAGGCGGGGAACAATAGTTCTTTCAGCAGCTGCAACTCACGGTGGTAGCCCGATGGCAGGTTGGTGGTCATTAACGCTACATCATTTGGCAAAGCTTGCAGGCGGTTGCACTTGCCGCGCATAATTTCCCACACATCCGGATTCTTTTTATGTGGCATGATGCTGCTGCCCGTGGTCAGGTGCTCCGGGTAGCTTACAAACGTAAAGTTCTGGCTCAGGTATAAGCACTGGTCCATAGCCATTTTAGCCAGCGTAGCCGCTATAGATGATAGCGCCTGCGCTATAATGCGCTCCGTTTTACCCCTACCCATCTGCGCGTAAACTACGTTGTGGTTTAGCCGCTCAAAGCCTAAAAGCTCTGTAGTAAGCGTCCTGTTCAGCGGGAACGACGAGCCATATCCCGCGGCAGAACCCAACGGGTTTTTATTGGTGATCTTCCATGCGGCAAGCATCATCTCCAGATCGTCGGCAAGGCTTTCGGCATAAGCGCCAAACCACAAACCAAATGAGGATGGCATAGCTACCTGCAAATGCGTGTAGCCGGGAAGCAATACATCCTTGTGCTTTTCGCTCAGGATGATAAGCTGGCGAAATAATGTATCTGTTGCTTCTACCACTTCTTTTATCCTGCTGCGGAAGAAGAGTTTAAGGTCTACCAAAACCTGGTCGTTACGGGATCGGCCACTATGGATTTTCTTACCAGCATCACCTATGCGACGAGTAAGCAGCATTTCTACCTGCGAGTGTACGTCCTCTATCCCATCCTCAATGGTGAAGTTGTTGTTTTGGATATCGGCATAAATTTCTTTGAGCTCTTTTTGCACCAAGGCCAGATCATCCGCACTCATCAGGCCTATGCTCTCCAGCATGGCGGTATGAGCAAGTGAACCCAGCACATCAAAAGCGGCCATTTCACGATCGAGTTCGCGGTCGCGACCGACGGTAAAGGTTTCTACCAGTTGATTAACGTTGGTGGTTTTTTGCCAAAGCTTGCTCATGGTGCAAATATAGAATTAAATGGAATGTGGTAAGAACTATGTTATTTGAAGGCTCATTATCAAAGTCAGTAGTGATCGTTTGGCTTGTGCTTTTACTTTCTTTTTTTCCGCAAAAAAGAAAGTAACAAAGAAAAAACTCGCGGCTGTACAACAGGCTGTGCAAGGTAGTGCTTACCCGTTGCTTGTGCCACCCGCCTGTTCTAAGGCCGCAATATTCGGACTTCGATGGGCTCGTCAGGCTCTGCAACATTTAAGTACATTCATCACCACAATCATCCGTATAAAGCGCAGGGAACGACGAAAAACCGGGCCGGGGTAAAGGCCTGAGGGATGAAGGTTTTTTTCGTCTTGAACTTTTGCTTCTTTTCTTTCAAGAGAAAAGAAGTAGCCTCTGCGGCAATGAGCAGACAAACAGTCAAGTCAGCACCTACTTTAAATTAAGAACAACCCAGTGACCAATACCGTAATTAAACTGCTCAGATCAAACAATCTTTGAAAGCATCTTTATATACAACGCAATTCCTTCACCTATTTCATGAACATATATAAACTCATCTGCCATGTGCGAGCGGGCGCTATCGCCGGGACCGACCTTGATTGAAGGAATATCCAGCAGCGACTGATCAGATGTGGTTGGTGAGCCGTAAGTTTTGCGGCCCAGAGCTACACCTGCTTGTACAAACGGGTGGTTCTTGTCTATTGAAGATGGCTTAAGCCTGATGGAGCGTGGCTTTACATCGCATTGCACATGCTGACGGATGATCTCCAGCACTTCTTCATTACGGTAGGCATCGGTAACGCGTACATCTACAGTAAAGGTGCAGGTGGCCGGCACTACGTTGTGCTGAGACCCTGCATTGATAATGGTGACCGACATCTTTATCGGACCAAAAACTTCCGACTCCTTAGGAAACCTAAAGTTACGGAACCACTCGATATCCGCCAAGGCTTTATATATAGCATTCTCGCCTTCTTCGCGGGCAGCGTGTCCGGCTTTGCCATAGGCTGTGCAATCCAGCACCATTAGTCCACGTTCGGCAATAGCAAGGTCCATCAGTGTGGGTTCGCCTACTATGCCAAACTCCAGCTTACCAAGTTCGGGAATAATCAGTTCCAATCCGTTAACACCTGATATTTCCTCCTCGGCAGTTGTTGCCAGGCAAAAGTTGTATTTAAGCCCTTCCTGCTCGTAATAGTACAGGAATACCGCGATGAGCGATACCAGGCAACCGCCTGCATCATTACTGCCCAAGCCATATAGCTTTCCCTCTTCAGTTTTTGCGTCGTAAGGGTCGCGGGTGTAGCCTGAGTTGGGCTTTACGGTATCGTGATGAGAGTTAAGCAGTATGGTTGGCTTGGCTGCATCAAAATGCTTGTTCCAGGCCCATATATTGTTGAGCTTACGATGAGTTTGAACACCATGCTGCTGTAGTACCTCCTCAATAAGATCAGCTGTGCGGTCTTCCTCTTTACTAAACGAGGGTATAGATATGAGTTGCTGAAGCAGCGTTATTGCCTGCTGCTGCAAAGTGGTTATATCGGCCATAGATGTTTTGCACACGTTGCGGTGCCTGGCAAAATTACCTATTTTATGGCAGGTAGCAAATTAACCCGGTTTAGCTTAGTGTTAAATTATACCGTTAAAACACACCATCGGCCGCTAAATAGCCTCTATCCTGCTGACACTAATTTCTACATTATAGCGTTTTACCTGCTGGTCATCTACAAACGAGATGGTATGCAGTTTGCCCTCCACGTAAACTGTTTGCCCCTGTTGCAACCTAATGTTTTTCAAAGCCTCTGGTATGTGTATGGTGTGGTACTCGTGGTGTGGAATATTACCATCGCCGCGTTTTACATTTTCATGCGTAACCAGCGTAAAGTAAAGTTGTTCCTCGCCGCTCTTCCTCTGTTTATAAGGCTCCTTATATACCTCACCCAGCAGTATCGCCTTATTAACCCCGGTATTGCTCAGCATCGTACGTTTAGGTGCTCCGTTTTCCTGTACTGCAGTGTTAACCATAACGATGGGCATTAAATGAAACTTACGCTACCGCGATAGCGCTCTATATCTGTATCATGCAGGTTTATTAACACTTCGGTATCATCTATACCGTCGGCCATTTGAAGCGGCTCGTGCATGATGCTAAAATAGGTATCGTACCCTGGGGGGAGCAGCCGGGTAGTGGGCCGCGAACGCGTTGGGGTAAGCGTTATTTGTACTGAAGCGTTTTGTTTTTGAATGTTAATTGTTTTAGAAAGGCAGTATTTGTAACCCTGCAGTACCAAATGCCTAACCAACGATCGGTTTAAGACAGCTTTCATAGAAGTAGTGTTTACTCCAAAGTTGCTTAAAAGGATATTGGACGAATGGGTATTAATACGCCTCGGTGGGCTGTATTAATACCCATTTAATTATTAATTACAGTAATTACGCCACGACTACAATAAATGGTAATTACCTTTTCAGCAATTTAGTCAAGCAGAAGAGGGTCCTCTTCATCGCCTAAACTAAGATGTATCATGTCGCTGCCGGCAATACCCTCAATTGACCCTTTTATATGCGCTGCGTTAAGCAATACCTTTTCCAGTTGCTTTTCACGAGCTTTCCACATCTTTTCCATAGCGTCACGCTCTTTTTGTATGGACAGGCGCATGCCCATGTAACCTTCGCGTATGGCTTTCCATTGTTCAGAAAACTCGCTGCTGGTAAGGTAATCATATAGCAGGTGCATTTTGTCGCCCTTATTATGCTGTGCCTTAGCCATGTTAGCCAGCTTTACCACGCCATCCCGAAGGATGTATGAAACGGCTTTAACTTCGTCAAAGCTGCATATCCAAACGCCGTCGCGCTCGCCAAAACACTCCATACCTTTGGGGTAGCATTGGGTAACTATTACGGCAACATCCACATTCATGGCGCGCATGTCCTTCTTCAGCTTGTCTATCCAGTCTCCGCCAAACGCAGTGGTACGTTTACTTTCATAAATGATCCTGCCGCACTCCTGCCCGAACTGATTACGTACGGTTTGCACACAATCGGCACCCCGAACGCCTTTACCCACCTCACTTATCACATCAAACGGAAAGCACTGGCGCAACAGCTCTTCCAGTATTAGTTCCTGCGCCTCGCCCTGCAACTGCATGGATCCCTGTTCGGCACGGCGCTTCATTTCATCAACCAGCCGCTTCTGGTCTTCCAGCTGCTTTTCCATCTCTTTCACCTTCAGCTGGTGCTCGGTATCTTTAATGGCGTATCGCTCAATCTCCTGTTTGCGTATTTGCTCGGCAAGTTCGGCACGCTGTTCTGCAAGTTTGCGCTGCAGGGCAAGTTCCAGTTCCTGTTCTTTTTGCTTCAGTACTTCCTCCCGCTGCATGTACTCCAGTTCTTTCTGGCGTGATTCCTTTAACTTTTCGGCACTGGCATTAACCGAGTTCTGGAGCATGGTTATCTTGTTCTCAAAGTCGGTCGCTATGTTCTTGCGCAGGTTCTCTTCCAATGAAGCCTGCAATTGTTTTTTTTCTTCCGTTATACGTTGTTCAAACAGTAACTGCTGTTGTTTTTCGCGGCTGGCAAACTCATCTTCCTTGCGGCGGTACTCGTCCTCCTTTTGCTTTTTAAAGTCGGCCATTTGTAAACGCAACTGCTGCTTGTATTCTTCTGCCATCACCTCCTCTATCGGGAACCCATGCCCGCAGCTTGGGCACTTTACTTCTGTTGCCATAATTAATTTTAGTGGTACGAATTTCAGGATTTGGTGTGAATTTACGAATTATTACTTTGACGCTTACGCCAGCGTTGGCGTGATAGCCTGACATTTATACAGTAAAACATTATTGCAGCACAGCACGTTAACAAGCAGGGAAACGCAGAAATAAGAATTACCGGCCATATACAAGGTTTTTATTTGTTAATGTTTACAAACAAATTAGAATAGTAACGCTAGATTTGTCGCCCCTGGTTGTCAGAAACATCTATCCAGATACTTTAATATATGATACAGCAGATATTATTTGAAGAGCTTTTTAAGGATGCTTTTGATACCTACAAGGCATTTGACGGGTTGATTGCGGTTGAAAGCGGCAGGGAACTGCACAAAGCTAAAATGCCTGCTACCATATGGCAGATCATCAATCACCTGATAGCCTGGCACACTCACCAGATTAAAGTTCTTAAAGACCCTACTCACACCGTTGAGGCTGACGAGTTGGAGACCTGGATTGATGAAGAGCAAGCAAACAGCCAAAAAGAACTGGATAAAACCGTGGTGTTATTGTATGACCTGCTTGACCAGGTAAAAAAACAAGCTAAAAAACTTAACCCCGGGGAAGAGCAATTTACCAGCAAAGTAAAGTTACTGCAGGAAATATCTACCCACCTGGCCTACCATGTCGGTGAGGTGGTACTTATCCGCCGAATGACCGGAAACTATCCCCTGCCTCACCAAATGAAAGAGTTTTTAAACGGGCATCACTACGTTAACGCGTAGCAGTACAAACAGCGAATAATTCGTTTCAATTTTTATGCGCTATTGCGATTTGCAGCCTTTTTTGCGCCGCATCGTATATGCATATTCGCGAATTTAAACCCTGCTTTAGAAAAATGTGGTTTTTGAAGGTTTTTGCTCGCGGCAAAACCCCACAATTACGTCTACATGGAAATAGCAGTGACAGCATCTTGTCACTAAAACTTCATCACCCGGTATTTAAACCAGGTGACAAAGTCTTGTTGTTAGTTATTGTATAGAGCTAAGTACAGAAGCGAATTTAGTCTCGTAATCCTTCAATTCGGCAGATAATTTTTTGGCTACAGCATCCTGGTGAGCGCGTGTACTAGCCTCTACCAAACCGTTAAGAGCCTGTAAACCAATATACACATCACGCTGATCTACCTTATTGGCATCTGCCGTCATATTGTAGGCATTATAGTCCAGCTGGTCTGTCAGGAAGCTGTTGATGTCATTAGTGATTTTTTTAGCTAAGCTAATGTCCCCCAGCCTGTAAGCTAGCTCGACCATGTACATTTTACGCTTGGCAATATCAATGTAAGGATACAGGTTTGGCAGTTCATCATCGCACTTATGCAATACTTTAATAGCTAAATCGCCGCGGCCTTCCTTCTCCAGCCCTCGCGCCAGGTCAAGGAATGTTGTAAGCAGCACCGGGTAAAACATATTACGCGACTCATGATCTAAGTACTTGGCTGTCTTAAAATTACCATACTTAAATTTAGTCATCATGTTGTTATACATCACCATAGTGTTGGTTTTGCTCAACTGATCATGATTTGCAGTATCTGCTTTCAATGGTAGCAACCTATAGGTGAAACCTTCTTTGTAAAGATATGGCTGTAAGCCAATTAGGTTTTCGCTGCCCATTGTGGTAGTAAAGCATATCGGCCGTTTCCAGTCATTGTGTGCAAGCATATCAAATATGGCCAGGTTCTCCTTGGTGACGTAATTTGACGTGTACTTCCACTTCATCGTATCGGCGAGCATCCCGCGCTGGTCAGGTGTTATTACTTTATTTTTTAGCACATCGTCAGGATTAATGCTCAGGCTGAAGTTCTTAGTTGGCAAGTAGTTAACGTAATCTCCACCCTGGCTTTGCCCCTGCATGTTCCTGTCATCTGATGTCAGGAACTCGAATATGTCCTTTATTGGTGTGTAACCCGCTATTTTGCTGTCGCTATAATAAATTACGTCGCGCACACCCTCTTTGTACTTATCGTAAGGCATGGTGATGGGTAGCGGCGCACTTTGATTCATTGGCTTTTGCATCTGGCGGATGTACCAGTCGCCGGTGAACAGGCTTAGGTTCACTATTCTAACATCAGGCCGTATACCTTCAACTTCCTGGTCATACCACAACGAATAGGTATCATTGTCGCCATAGGTAAACAGTATAGCATTAGGCGGGCAGGACATCAGGTAGTTGTACGCCATGTCATGAGGGGTAAGTTTAGTAGACCGGTCATGACCGCGCCACTCTTTAAAGCCCATCAGCACAGGTGCTATCAGCAGGCAAATAACAGTAGCAACCAATGCGGAAGTACGCGCATTTACCTTCTTTTTAATCAGGTCAGCAATGGCAATCACTGACAGGCCTATCCAAACTGCGAATGCATAGAAGGAGCCTACGTATGAGTAATCGCGCTCACGGGGCTGTACACTTGGCTGATTAACATACAATACGACAGCTAATCCTGTAAAGAACCACAGTAAAGCTATTACCAGCGCGTCACGTTTTTTGCGGTTAACGTGGTATATCAAACCAACAATGCCCAGTACGAACGGAATACCGTAAAGCGGGGTGTAGCTTGGATCCTCAACAACAGATTTAGGCAGATGCCTTCCACCATCAAGCAAGCCGGTGGTCCAGTTACCGTCAATAGCTTCAGTGCTGGTTTGTCCGTCCTGGTCGTTATAGCGGCCGACAAAGTTCCACAAGAAATACCTGAAATACATCTGGTAAACCTGCCAGCTGGCCATCCACGCAAGGTTATCCTTAAAGGTTGGTTTCTGGTCATCGGCCATCTGCAACCAGCCACGGTAAAACCCCACGTCGTTTGCATCGGTGCTGTACATGCGGGGGAATATTGTGGTATGGTCGTAAACATAGTTCGGGCGCTTACCGGCAACTTCGTACTTAGTTTCGCCTTTACGGTAAATAGTGTTTCCCTCTTTTTGATCAATCACCTGAGCATCAAAGTATGGCCCTGTAAGCAGCGGGTTCTCTCCGTACTGGATACGATTGAGATAACCGTACATAATAAAAGGGTTATCCGGGTGCGAGTTGTTCAGGTTAGGATTAGCTGCTGCGCGAATAGGGATGTAAGCAAAACAACCGTAGCCAAAATAAATGAAAGCTACACAAAGTAAAATTAGATTGAGTACCGGTTTACGCTTACGGATGCTGTATTGTATGCTGAATACAAGTGCTGCTACCAGCAATACCAGGAAGAAAATGGCCCCAACACCAAACCCCATCCCTAACGAATTCACAAAGAAAAAGTCGAAGTAAGCGGCAAATTTAACTGTATAGCCGCGTATACCGTATTGCACCAAGCCAAGTATAACAACCCCTATCAGAAAAGCCAGGATGGCACTTTTAGTATTTATATTTTTATACCTGCGGAAGTAATATACCAAAGCAATTGCTGGTATGGTAAGCAGGTTAAGCAAGTGAATACCTATGGATAAGCCGATTACATAAGCGATAAAAATGATCCACCTATCGGCACCGGGCTCGTCTGCATGGGCTTCCCATTTCAATATTGCCCAGAAAACCACAGCTATACACAGCGAAGAAAGCGCGAAAACGATGGTTTCTACAGCAGAGAACCAAAATGTGTCTGTAAATGCAAATGCCAAAGCACCCACCAAACCGCTACCCATAATGGCAATGGTGTAAGCGTCGCCAAATTCATTCTCCCTTCCTGCAAGTAACTTTTTGGCCATGGCGGTGATAGTCCAAAAAAGGAACATTACCGTTGCAGCGCTGGCAATTGCCGACATCATATTGGTATAGAAAGGTACTTTAGAATTGTCGCCGAAGGATAGCAACGAAAACACCTTGCCCAGCATGGCAAACATTGGATAACCCGGCTGGTGAGATACCTGCAGGCGGAACGCGCAGGAAATAAACTCGCCACAGTCCCAAAAACTAACTGATGGCTCTAGTGTTAATGTGTAGGTGATTAAGGCTATAACAAAGCAAAGCCATCCTAAAAGGTTATTGATCTTATTATACTGCATGAAATGATGAGGTGCTGATGAGCGGCGCAAATATCAGTAATTTTTATAACTTGTTTTGATTACCGCATGATGCGGGCCATCAATTTAACACAAATTAACTGTTAAAAGGTGCTTGTTATTAATCACCTTATTTCAATGTTACAATAAATTAGCTTTATTTTGTTGCGTATGCAAAAATACTTACCAAAGGCGCCCGGCAGATTTTTTATGATAGCCGTGTTGCTTATAAGCTTCGCAACTAGCTCTAAAGCGCAATCGGTATACCTACCACAGTCATATCAGTTTTACCAGAAGTTTAATGGACAGGTATATTCTAAAAGCAACAAGCTGCATACCTCTTTGCGCCCCTTTTTAATTGATAGTTCGCTTACCGGCAGATACAATGAATTAATGAGCGTTGGGGTTGATAGCAGCAGAACCAGTTGGGTTTCGCGGAAGCTTTTTAACGAGCACTTGTTAGAAGTTAATACTAAAGATTATACTTTTTATGCCGACTTGCTTACAGAGAACATTGGTGGAAAGGACTTTAAAGATAAAAGCCTCGGCTCAAACTTTAAACCAATCGGCTTTGGGCTTAAAACTCAATTGGGCATAAACACCCGCGGTTTTCAGGTTGGCGGTACCATCGGAACAAAATTCTCTTTTTATACAAGCGGCTACGAAAATCAGGGCGTGTTTGCCAATTACTACAGCAACTACGTTAACCGCACCGGCATGGTACCGGGACAGGCTTATGACCGTAGCTTTGGTAAAACACAAAAGGACTGGTCATACGCCACCGCTGTTTTATCGTACTCACCAACCAATTACCTCAACATCACGCTAGGACAGGATAAAACCTTTATTGGCGATGGTTACCGTTCCCTCCTGCTGTCTGATTACTCGGCAAATTACCCGCTTTTGCGTGTAACTGCCGATTTAGGCCCCGTGCGCTACATGATGATGTGGACCTATCTGCAAGACATTAAAGCAACCAAGTTTGATGACCTGGGCAGCAATCGCCGCAAGTATGCCCTGTATCATTATTTTGATTGGAATATCACCAACAGTGTATCAATGGGCTTGTTCCACGCGGTAGTAATGCCTGAAGCTGATGATCAGGGCAACCGTGTTGGCTTCTCCCCTAACTTCATCAATCCGTTGTTCTTCACGAGCAGTAATAAAAGGAACGTGCCTACCAACTCACTGGTAGGTTATACCGTGAAATATAAATTCATTGATAAGAATGCCATTTACGGTCAGGCATTGCTGGATAATGTTAACGGGCAAAATACAAAGGCAAATAAAACCTATGGTTTACAGGCAGGTATTCGTGGCGGCGACGTTGGCGGGATTAAAAACCTGAGCTACCTTTTAGAATACAACCGGGTAAAGCCATATACTTACAGCAGCTCTTATTCACTAAGCAGCTATACCTTCTATGGCGAACCACTTGCACATCCACTGGGCGCTAACTTTAAAGAACTGGTTGGCATACTGAATTACTCCTTAGGACGGGTGGACTTCCAGGGACAGCTTAATTACGCTAAGTATGGCTTGGATGCAAATGGCGAGAACAATGGCAAAGATGTAAATTTCCCGTTCGCGGTAACTAACCCGAGCGGCAATGTTGGGCAGGGATTAACAACTGATTTGTACTATGCTGAAGGCACAGTATCATTGCTTATTAACCCAAAATACAACTTGCGTTTTGAGCTTGGTGGCCTTTACCGTAATGAAAAAAATGCGTTGGGTAATAACAAGAACGTATTGTTAACTTTTGGTTTGAGGAGCACCTTCAGAAACCTTTATCACGACTTTTAACGTTTCGCTGAACTAAAGACTTTTGTAAGTGTTAATCTTGTAAAATAGCGCCATGCCCGAACTTCCAGACCTGCAAGCCTTCAGCCACAATCTTGAGAAAAAACTCTCCGGGAAGATAGTTAAAAACGTTATCGTTCACGTTTCACAAAAGCTAAACGTAAGTGAAAAGGAGTTGCACTCTGCACTTGCCAGCCACAAGTTGAACAAAGTCTACCGGGAAGGCAAGGAACTTCATTTTAAGTTTTCGGGCGGAGATGTTTTAGCATTGCACCTTATGTTGCACGGCAAGCTGTTTTTGTTTGAAGGCGAAAACGCAAACAAGTACCCGATACTGGAACTGCAATTTACCGATGGAAGCGGCCTTGTGCTTACCGATTTTCAAAAGGCGGCAACCCCTACCCTAAACCCAGAAGAGAAAACAGCACCCGATGCAATGGATGAAGCTGCCGGTTACAAGTACCTGAAGGAGAAATTGGGTAAAACAAAAACCATCGTCAAGACGGTACTCTTAGATCAAAAGATTATTCGCGGTATTGGTAATGCCTATGCAGATGAAATTTTGTGGGATGCGCGTATATCTCCTTTTTCCCCGTCTAATAAAATACCTGATGCTAAAGTAAAAGATCTTGCAGCATCCATACGCAGTGTGCTTAAAAATGCCGAAAAGCAGATCATTCATTCAAACCCCGACATTATTCATGGGGAGGTGCGTGATTTTCTGAACATCCATAATCCTAAAAAGAAAGAAAGCCCCACCGGTAAGCCCATTCATATAAAAGAAGCTACCCGAAAAACGTACTACACCGACGAACAGGAGCTTTATCAGTAATCTTGTACTTAAAAGCCTACATCAACTTAGCTTTAGTTAACCTGATACGCCATCTTTCATGCTTAATTTACTTTTTCTCGGTTAAATCAACCCGAGTTCACTATCGGGCATAGCTATTGCGTTTACCATGTAGTATTAATTGTCAACACATATATTTTCACTACCATGGGAACTCTACAGCATATCCAACACCAAATTTCAGCTCTTAATGATCTGATCAAAACCAATAATGACCGTATCACAGGATACCAGAAAGCGGCCGAAGGCACCGAAGACGCAAGTCTTAAATCTGTTTTTGCAGGTTATGCTGATCAAAGCAGAGGGTATGTTAATGAATTGAACGACTACGTTCACCAATTAGGCGGCGCCCCTACAGATGGCACAACCCTTTCAGGTAAGTTTTACCACACCTGGATAGATGTTAAAGCTGCCTTTACCAAAAAGGACAACTATTCTGTACTTTCTGATTGTGAATACGGCGAAGACGTAGCCAAAAGCTCGTACCGTAAAGCACTGGATGATAAAGAACTTATTTGGGAAGACGAAAAAGTTTTAACACTGCTTACCAGCCACATGGACGGGCTTAAGATAGCTCACGACGCAATCAAGGCACTGCGCGATTCTGTTAAAGAACAAGAGGCATAACCACTTAATTGATATTAAAAAGTAAAGCCGGGCATTAATGCCCGGCTTTACTTTTTAATATATTATGGCGTTGGCGTACTAACCGGAGTAGCCGACATTACACTGTCTACCACAAAAACGCTTACTCCTCTCCAGGGCAGGGTATGGTTATATTCTTTATAGTGCAGTTCCAGCATAGCGCCGGCACTGTGGTTAAGTTTATCAGCAACTTTTTCGTCCGTTACCGAAAACATGAACTCGTTTGATTGGATGTTCCCTTGTGTTTGCGTACGTATGCCCGTTTGTATCAGGCGGCCTTCGTAAGTTTTAAACAGGTAGCCTTTCTTTACAAAATAATTCATGGTGCCGGCTTTAACGCCTTCGCCAAACACAAAGTAGTACCGGTAGTATCCTACTACAGCAAGTACCGCTACTAACACCACTACTATTATTGTAATTACACGGCCTTTCATATATTCTGTCTTTAGTTGTTATGCTAACAAGGTGTATCCCTATAAGTTTACAAAATAATTGGTTAGCGATGGAAAGTCGTCAAACTTAAGATCGTAATCGTCCGTTTCGCCGAAGCCATAACTTACAAATACGTAAGGTATCCCTGCAATGCGGCTCTGCTCACCGTCGCCGGCTGTATCGCCCACATAGTATGGGTTTTTTAGATCATATTTATCAACCAGCAACTTTATATTGTGGTTTTTTGGCATGTAGTTGATGCCATATGCAATCTCATCAGTTATATGCTGGTCAATGCCGCTCCAGTCAATAAACTGGCGGATAACCCCTTTAGCACAGTTGCTTAGTATAAATAACTGGTACTTTTCAGCAAGTGCCTCCAGCCCTTCTATAACACCATCATAAAGAATACCACCCATCTGCGGAATAAGTATTTTCCGTTTTTCGTTTACCTGTGCATATATCTCCAGCCTCTTTTCCGGCTCAAACTCAGGCATCATTACTTCTATCACCTTTTTGCCTTCCCAGCCCACCATACCGGCAAGTTGCTCACGGTTAATAGTTTTATCTATACCAAGTTCTTCAAACATCACGTTCCACGAGTGAGCGTAGGTATCCACGGCATCCCAAAGGGTGCCGTCCATGTCAAAAATTAAGCTATCAGGTTTCTGCATAATAGTGGTGAATTTAAACAAGATTGTGTGATATCCGCTAAATTATTGCAATCAGTAAAAAATACCATAAATACAAGATAAGCTACCATAGAAGAAGGTAAATGATAGGTATCTTTGTTTTATGAAGAAAGGCTTCCCGGTTGTTGATATTTGCACCCTGTCTGATCAGCAGCAGGATGATCTGCTTATCAGCCGGTTTGCGCCTTATCTCGAAAAACATCATAACCTGAGCCTTGCGCACAAGCACAGCTTTTATCACGTGGTGTTATTCACAAAGGGCGGCGGTACACATGCTATAGATTTTAAAACCTTTTCAGTACAGCCCTTCCAGATATACTTTATGGTGCCGGGACAGGTGCATAGCTGGAGCTTTAAAGGTGCTGTAGACGGTTACATTATCAACTTTTCGGCGTTGTTTTTTCAATCGTTTTTACTGCGACCCGATTACCTGGATAGCCTGCCGTTCTTCAGCGGAAACGTTGATGATGAAGTAATAAACATTCCTGCGGAACAACAACCTGCTGTAGAACGGATCTTTGAGCAACTGATCATCGAAACTGCAGCTGGGAACAGGATGGGAAAAGATATGGTAAGAGCCCTTATGATGCAGTTGTTTATACTTGTTGCCCGCCAAAGCCAGCAACAAGACAACTTACCTGCTCCGGGATATAACTACACACTGCTGCAAAGTTTTCGAAAATTAATAGATCAGAACTACGCTACCTTAAAGCTACCGAAAGACTATGCCGCGCTATTGTATATCACACCCAATCACTTAAACGCACTGTGTAATGACATACTCGGAATATCGGCCGGTGAGGTAATACGCAACCGTGTGATACTGGAAGCAAAGCGCCTGCTGATTAACCTGGAACTGAATATCACGGCCATTGCAAATCAGCTAAATTTTGCCGATAACTCTTACTTCACAAAATTCTTTAAAAAATATGCCGGTGTAACACCGGACGAATTCAGAAAAAACACCATCAATCATGGCAACCATTAATAATACTCCCGCAAAGCCGGAACCGGTTCTAAGTGCTTTTATAAAAGCTAAATGCCCAAGGTGCCGCAGAGGTGATATCTTCGCCAGTCCCACCTATAGCTTGTCTGGCCAAAAAATGCATGAAACCTGCTCTCATTGCGGTTTGCATTATGAGCGGGAGCCGGGATATTGGTATGTGGCCATGTTTGTAAGCTATGCATTTAACGTGGCCGAAATGGTTACTGTTGCAGTGGGCACTTACATCCTTACCGGGTCAAACTCTCCCTGGCTGTACGTAAGCCTGCTTTTAGGCATTATCTTTTTGCTGTCCCCCTTTAACTACCGCTATTCAAGGGTTGCCTTATTATACTGGCTTACACCAGGCCTCAATTTCGAACCATGGAGAAGTGCCGACAAGCCGGAGAACCCGCAGCAGCATTAATCTTCGTCGTTAACTAAGCCAAACTGCGCAAAGTGATGGGTGAAATGCTTGCTATGCCAGTTTATCCATTCGGCATAGTTCATAGCGCCAAAGCCGCCGTGTATTTCGGTTATGCCTGGTGTGCTAAAATGGTGGTGAAAATCTGTGAGTTCTGTCAGCAGCTGTTTTTTCGCAGCTGCCAGGTCAGCATAAAAGTATTCTCCAAGAGATGGTACTAACACCAAACCTTTGGGGATACGTAAAGGTGTAAAGATCCACTGCTGCTTGGCTACTGCCGCGTCGGCTTCGGGTACATCCAGGGTAGGCGTTTTCCTTCCATTGGTGTACTCCAGCTGGTCTATCAAATGTTCCACCATTTGTTGCGAAGTCATTTTACCCCATTGTGGTTTGCAATCTGCAGTGAGGCAATTCAGCAACGCGCTTACCTGCGCGTAATCAGCAATATTTACACATGGAAACATCCCGGAAATTTTTATACTGCCAAGTTAGTACTTAAAGTGGAGTTGCCGGTAAGCGCCTCTATTTTTTGCAGCAGGTCATTCATCTCAAAAGGCTTAGCCAGAAAATCGTCAGCACCGGCGGCAAAAGCAGATTCTTTTATACCACGGCTGGCTGAAATCATAAGTACAGGCATATTCCTAGTTTCATCCCTGCTTTTCAACTGCCTGCATATTTCCCGCCCGTCTTCTCCGCTCATCCAAATATCCAACAGGAGCAGATCAGGCAAGTCATCTTTCAGGTTGAGCACCGCTGCCCCATCTAACGTGCTGGTAACTTTATATCCTTCAAATTCTAGCAGCATTTCCACAGCATCCACAATCCCCGGATCATCATCCGCTATCATTATCTTCTTTTGCTTCATTATGTAATTTTGACCGGCTAAGTTTACTCTGGTTTAACTAATATCAGAACAATTCTCTAGTTTTTAAACAGCCTTGCCTTTTTAAACAATATCAAAAAGCAAGCCTTTCGTTATAGATAATGTAATCACTTCATTTGGTGCACTTTCGGGCAGGTTAACTTACAAACCAGTGTATAATACCAGCCCCAAATCGGGGAAGCTCTAAACCTGTCTATCAAAATTTCTAAGCGAGTCAGCAGCTTTAATGTGGTCAAATTAAACGCGTAAATACACGTGCAATTTAAACCATGGTACCAGAAACCGTTCTATAATAAATACATCATCACCGGAAATTACACAAGTGACAACTTTTGAGTAATAGTTTACAGATAAATAAATTATCCAAAATGGTTGGTTTTTTAACTGTAACCATACATTGAGCTAATTATCAAACATTTATAAAATATAGTGGTTTACAAGATTTAAAATTCGGTTGCCGATGGCCGCTTAGTGGCATAAGTTGGCTTTTGCCGAAGTATACTTCAGGTAAATTTTTATACTTTTATGAAAAACTATCTGATTAACCCCTCAATAAAATGAGTGATAAAAGAAATACAACAACAAGGTCTTATCCTACATTACCCAAATCACTCACCGGTATAACAGGATTGGACGAGATAACCGAAGGCGGTTTACCTACAGGCAGGCCCACACTAATATGCGGACAGGCCGGCTGTGGTAAAACGTTAATGTCCATAGAATTTATAGTTAGAGGCGCTGTGCAGTTTAATGAGCCCGGTGTGTTTGTAGCCTTCGAAGAAAAAAGTGACGAATTAGCTATGAACGTTGCCTCGCTTGGGTTCGACTTAAAGAAGCTGCAGGACGAAAAAATGCTGCGCATAGACCATGTACATATTGACCGGGGCGAAATAGAGGAAACGGGAGAATATGACCTTGAAGGATTATTTATCCGCCTGGGTTACGCTATTGACAGCATTGGTGCAAAACGCGTAGTGCTGGATACATTGGAAAACCTTTTTTCGGGACTTACTAACCAGGGCGTATTGCGCGCAGAAATACGCCGGCTGTTCACCTGGCTTAAAGATAAAGGGGTTACCGCTATTATCACCGGCGAACGCGGTGAGGGTGCCGCACTTACCCGCCAGGGGCTGGAAGAGTATGTAAGTGATTGCGTTATACTGCTGGATCATAGGGTTATTAACCAAATTTCTACCCGGCGGTTACGGATCATTAAATATCGTGGTACGGTACACGGCACCAATGAATATCCGTTTTTAATAGATGAAGAGGGCATATCTGTACTGCCGGTTACCTCGTTAACCTTATCTAAGCAGGTATCTACAGAACGGTTGTCAACGGGCATTCCGGCGCTGGATGAAATGCTTGGCGGAAAAGGTTTTTACAGGGGAGGCAGTACGCTGGTATCCGGTACAGCAGGCACTGGTAAAACCAGTATAGCAGGGTCATTTGCTAACGCAGCCTGCCAGCGCGGCGAAACATGCATTTACTTTGCCATGGAAGAGTCGCCTAACCAGATCATACGTAACCTGCAATCTATAGGTATAGACCTGCAAAAGCACGTCGAAAGCGGTATGCTGCATTTTAACGCATCGCGGCCAAACTTGTATGGGCTGGAGATGCATTTGGTTGCTATGCACAAGACAATCAAGAAGCTAAAGCCCGAAGTGGTGATAATAGATCCTATAACCAATTTTATTAATATAGGCTCTGTAAGCGAAGTTAAAAACATGCTGGTAAGGTTGATAGACTTTTTGCAGGACGAACAGATATCGGTAATGTTCACTGCACTGTCCTTAAACACTATAGTTAATGAACAAACCGACGAAGGCGTATCGTCGCTTGTAGATGCCTGGTTGCTGGTACGTGATATAGAATTTAACGGGGAGCGCAACCGTGGTTTATATGTAATGAAATCACGCGGGATGAAGCATTCTAACCAGGTACGCGAATTTGTTATAACTGATAAAGGCCTAAACCTTATAGACGTTTACCTGGGGCCGGATGGCGTGCTCACAGGTTCGGCACGCGCGCAGCAAATGCTGCTGGAGCAAACCGGTGAAGCTATTCATTCGCAGGCTATGGGCCGTAAGGACCGGGAGATATTACGCAAACGAAAGGTATTAGAAGCTAAAATAGCCAGCCTCAATACCGAGTACGAGTCTGTTGAAGAAGAACTGAATAAGGTTTACCTGGAAGAAGCATTGAAGAAAGAGATTATTGAAAAAAACCGCGAAGAACTAACAAGGCTAAGAAGAGGTGACAGTGCTGAAGGGAAAAGCCCTGAGCAAAAATAACAACATGGAAGAACCACAAGTTGATAAAAAATGGGAATTAAGGCTTTATGTAGCCGGAAAGACCCCAAAATCTGTTACTGCGTTAACTAACCTTAAAAAGTATTGCGAAGAGCATTTAAAAGATCAGTACCGCATTGAAGTGATTGACCTTTTAGAGCAGCCGCAACTGGCTGAAGGAGACCAAATACTGGCTATACCAACCCTGGTAAGAAAGGTACCCGAGCCGATCAGAAAGATAATAGGTGACCTTAGTAACGAAGAAAAGGTACTTGTAGGATTAAACATTAGGCCGGCTTAATTGTATCATTAGTACATTATGGCCGGTCTGGACGAGTTTTTAGAGAATACCCCGTACGATAAGGACAATCCTACCTACGTTTTACGGCTGTTTATTATTGGTGCATCGCCAAACTCTATTCGCGCTGTAGAAAATCTAACCGCCATTTGCGAAAAGCACCTCCAAAATAACTACCAGTTAGAGATAATAGATGTGCATCAGCAGCCCGAGCTTGCTGTTGATGAAGATATAATAGCGTTACCTTTGCTTGTGAAAAAAGCACCCGGCACCGTTAGGCGCCTCATTGGTGATATGAGCAATACCAACAGAGTTTTAAAAGGCTTAGGCCTGCCGGAGATAAGCTAGTTATGCAGTCAACAGATCAAAATATTAGCTTGTTAAGCGAAATTGAGGAGCTGCGCCAGCAATTGGAAGAAGCTAATGACACCATTAATGCTATCCGGTCTGGCCAGGTGGATGCGCTGGTTATTAAAGACGATGAAGGCCACCAGCTGTATACGCTTAAAACAGCAGATCAAACCTATCGCGTATTTATTGAGAAGATGAGCGAAGGCGCGGTTACGGTAAGCCGCGAAGGTATTATACTATATTGCAACACTCGTTTTGCGGAAATGATAAGCGTGCCGCTTGAAAAAACGATGGGTTTGGAGTTGCTATCTTTTGTACCTGAGGAATCTAAAGAGAAGCTTACCCAGGTACTTGAGAGTAGCTGGAAAGAAGATTGCCGGGAGGAAATTATCCTTAAAGATAACCGCGGTAAGGATATGCACTGCCTTTTTAGCTGTAACAATATTGAGCTGGACACTGGCCCGGCATTAAGTCTCATCATTACAGATCTGACTATACTTAAGAATACGGAGCACCAGCTTAAACAGCGAAATGATGAATTAGAGGAAGCACGTGCAGCAACTGAAAAACTGAACGACTCGCTGGAAAGTACGGTAAAGGAACGCACCCACGATCTGCTAATAAGCCGCGAACACTTTAAGGTACTTACCAACAACATAACGCAGATGACGTGGACAAACCTGCCTGACGGTAGCGTAAACTCCTATAATCAGCAATGGTATAAATATACAGGCACCAACTTTGAAACTGCCGGCGATTTTGGCTGGAAAGCTGTTATACATCCTGATGATCTTGCAGCTGTGCTGGCAAGGTTTGATTTTTCGCTGCAAACCGGGGTACCTTACGAGCATGAGAACAGGTACCGCAGGCATGATGGCGTTTACCGTTGGCACCTGAACAGGGCCAACCCGCTAAGGAACGATGAAGGAGAGATTATTTATTGGGTAGGTACCGCTACTGATATTGACGACCAGAAACAGGAAATGGAGCGTAAGGACGAGTTTATAGGTATTGCCAGCCATGAACTTAAAACCCCACTTACCAGCCTTAAAGGGTACCTGCAATTGATTAGCGGCTACAAAAAAGATGAGTTGCCGGCAATTGTAAAAAACCATTTATCAAAAGCTACGGTTGCCGTGAACAAGCTTCAAACGCTGGTAAGCGATTTACTCGACGTAAGCAAGATAAAAGCAGGGAAGCTGGAATATGCCAAAACATCTGTTAGTATAAATAATATGGTAGCCCAATGTGTAGAGAACGCGAAGCACATTTACAGCACCTATGACTTCCAGACGGAGATAAGCGAGGATTATATCATCCAAGGTAATCAGGAACGACTGGAGCAGGTTTTAATGAACCTGTTGAACAATGCCGTAAAGTATTCTCACGTTAACAAGCATATTACAGTAAATACCAGCAGGCACCAGGGCATGGTACGCGTATCTGTTAAAGATAAAGGTATTGGCCTCTCGGCAGACCAAAAAGACCGCATCTTTGAACGATTCTATCGGGTTGAAGACAAAAAGAACATGACCAGCGGGTTGGGTATGGGCCTCTATATCTCAAAAGAAATAATCTCCAATCATGGTGGCATTATAAGTGTAGAGAGCGAACCAAACCAGGGCGCAACATTTTACTTTGAGTTGCCCATCGTTTCTGTTCCAAAGCAATAAGTTTGCTTATACCACCTTTTTTCGGATATTGCCAAAAAGCGAAGAAGCTTAACTTCGTACAATTATAATGACAGAAGGACAAGTATCATTAACTGTTAACAACGGAATTGCAACTGCAAGTTTCTACCATCCTGCGCAAAATTCGTTGCCATCGGCTTTGTTAAGCCAGCTCACTGATGCTATAAACACAGCCGCCGCAAGCAAAGATGCGCGGGTGATAGTACTGAAAAGTGAAGGCGGCCGCACTTTTTGCGCAGGTGCCAGTTTCGACGAGTTGCTGCAGATAAAAGATAAACAAGCCGGTGCCAGATTTTTTTCGGGCTTTTCCAATGTTATTAATGCCTGCCGTAAATCTTCTAAAATAGTAATTGCGCGTGTACAGGGCAAAGCAGTTGGCGGCGGAGTAGGGCTGGCTGCTGCAGCAGATTATTGCCTGGCTACGGAAGCTGCCGCAATAAAGCTGAGCGAATTGGCAATAGGCATAGGCCCGTTTGTTATATCACCTGCTGTACAGCGTAAAATTGGCTTGCAGGCTTTCTCGCAGTTAACCATCCGCGCCAGTGATTTTCAGTCGGCTGAATGGGCTATGCAGAAAGGTTTGTACAACGAACTATATGAGGACATTCCTACGCTGGACCAGGCGGTACTGGAGCTGGCACAAAAACTGGCATCGTACCACCCTGATGCGCTCACGGGGTTAAAAAAGATATTGTGGGAAGGCACAGAAGACTGGGATGCATTACTAACAGAACGGGCTGCAATAAGCGGAGAACTGGTGCTATCGGAGTTTACACAAGCGGCTCTTAACAGCTTTTTAAAGAAGTAGAAATTGGTAAAAACGATCATCAATGAACATACCCGTTTACACCTGTACTAAAACAACACCTTCCAAATTTATTTTTATTTAGCACATAAAAACAGTGTGATTTCTGAAGGTTTATAAATGATATTTATGCAAAAAACGGCCCTGATCATGCGATCAGGGCCGTTTTTTATTGAGGTATGTTTAATGATCTTTTAACTGTTCAAAAGCGTGTTAGTCAAAAAAAGCTGAACACTTTTGAACACCGGTAACAAATTACCACCTCCTGCCATAGGCGTGACCACGACCCCTACCAGGGTGTCCGCGGAAGTAGCCTGGTCCATAAAAGCCCCTGCGGTAAGCCGGACGATAATAAACCCTGCGGTAAGCCGGACGGTAATAAACCCTGCGATAAGCTGGACGCGCGTAGTATACCGGGCGTTCGTAAACTGGTGCAGGATAATAAGCGGGCTCGTAAATCGGGTAATCATTACCAATATGGATACTCGCACCCACCCTCACCTGAGCTTTTGCAAATTGTGCCGAAACAGTTAGCACCAGTGCGATGATCGAAAATTTAATTAGTTTCATGACTGAAATTTTAGTTACTAATTCTTGTTCGTTTGTAAGTATGACTAATTACTAACGCAAGGGTTTAAAAAAACATGCCAAAAGACGCCTTAAACTTCCTCGTAAAGGCGTAACTTACTGCGTAACAGTGAAATTTCTTGCTGCATTAAATCTAATTTTTCAAGCAGACTATCAATAGCCACTACACCCTGGGGATTAATGTCCAGTTGAGTATGCAGCCTCACCAACCGTTCAACCCGCTGAATTTGCACAGTTGGTATAAACGCGGTTTGGTCTACTAAAGTCACCTCAATTAAACCTGCATCCTTAAGGTGATCTATAAAGGTGTATTCAACTTTGTTATACACACAGAAATCTTGTATGCTTATCAAATCTCTTGTTTCCATAACAGTAATTATGATTGTGATAGCTCCTCAAACAGTTTTCTTTGCTGGTCGGTAAGGTTGGTTGGTATCTTTATATTATAGGTCAGATACAGGTCGCCGTATACTCCATCCTTCTTGTAAACAGGCATACCTTTTCCCTTCAACTTTACTTTAGTGCCGTTTTGCGTACCTGCAGCAACTTTCAATTTAACCTTACCTGTCAAGGTATCTGCCGTGATTTCTCCACCCAGCACCGCTTTATAAAGATTAATGTCAATGGTGCGGTAAAGGTCGGCACCAACACGTTTAAAATCGGGGTCATCTGCTATCGAGAAAGTGATATAAAGGTCACCTGCAGGTGCGCCGTTCGCACCCGGGCCACCATGTCCTGCAATTTTTATGGTTTGGCCATTCTCTATTCCGGCAGGAATGGTCAGCCTGATGTTTTTTCCGTTTACCGTCAAGGTTTGTTTTTGAGATTCAAGCACGTCCCGCATGTTGAGGTGTAACTCTGCATTAAGATCCTGCCCTCTATAAGCCGCTTGCCGCCGCCCGCCGGCTCCGCCAAACATAGATTGGAAGAAGTCCGAGAAGTCACCGCCATCTCCCCCGCTAAAATCAAACCCTCCATAATCATTTCCTGCGGTACTTCCGTACCCGCCTCCGGAACTTCTGCGCTGGCCGGCCTGCTGCTGCGCTTGCTCGTAAGCTTCGCCGTGCTGCCAGTTTTCGCCATACTTGTCGTATTTCTTACGCTTTTCAGGATCGCTGAGTACCTCGTTAGCTTCGTTTAGTTGCTGAAAAAGTTTGTTAGCCTCCGGGTTATCCGGATTTAGATCGGGGTGGTTTTTACGCGCAAGTTTACGGTAGGCTTTCTTAATATCCTCTTCGGATGCATTTTTTTCTACACCTAAAACTTTATAATAATCAATAAACGCCATGGCAGTGAAAATTATAAAATACTAACCTCAGAATGCGCAGTAAGTTTTCACCCGCTATATTAATCTGATGAAAACACTTACTCACACTATCTTATACTACTTATCCTGCGGTAACACCACTTCGAAATTGGCACCCTGGCCCGGCTGAGAATAAATATGCATAGTACCCTTTAACGAATCGACAAGGTGCTTTACCAAAGCTAAACCGAAGCCATAACCCTGCTCACCGCCTGTCCCATCAGTTGAAGTCGCCTTCCCGCTCAATATCTTATCAATACCTTCCTGGGTGAGGCCTACGCCTGTATCCGTTACGTTAATCTGCAAAAGGTTCTTTGTTTCCTCTATTTTAAGGCTGAGATCGACCGTAATTTTCCCGTTTGCAGGAGTAAACTTCATCGCGTTGGATATCATGTTACCTGTTATCTGCAACAGTTTGTTTTTGCTGAAGGGTATGGTAGATGAGTTTACCGATGTGTTAATTACAAAGTCGATGTTTTTGGTTATCGCTTGTGGAGTGTAGAGTTTCTCTAACTTTTCTTTAAATACCAGCAGGTTAAACTGATCAGCTTGCAATGTAGCAGCCTTCGGCAGGTCTGTGCTCAGTATCTCGTCTGCGAGTTCCAGCAGAGATCGGCCGCTGCGCTGTATCAAGTTGATAAACTCCAGCACTTCGTCTATCTCGTTTTCCTGGCCCTGTTCACTTATTACCTGGGCAAGCCCGATTATACCACCCAGTGGGCCACGAATATCGTGCGCAACTTTCTTTTTGGTTTCGTTAGCCTCGTGCAGTTTGCTTTTAAGCCCCGAAATAACCTTATGGGCATTTAAGCGGCTCACAATTTCGCCGGCAATTATCTTAAGTAACTCTATCTTTTCCGGCGATAGAGTTTTAAGATCCCTGTCCAGAACGCAAAGTGCACCCAGGTTATGGCCATCACTTGTTTTTAAAGGAATACCGAAGTAGTACCTCAGCAAAGGGCCGTCTGTTACATAAAATTTATCGTTAAAACGCTCATCAGCCTTAAGATCCGGCACCTCAAACTGACCTTCGGGCACGGCTATAGTATACTGGCAAACCGAATCCTCGCGTGGCATCTGATCAATATCGAGCCCGTGATTAGTTACTGTCCATTGTGTAAAAGAATCAATTAAGTTGACCAGTGAAATTGATGTTCCTGCAACTTTTGCCGCCAAAGTGGCGAGGTCTTTAAAGGTATCCTGAAAGCTGGTATAATCAAGATCATAGTCGGACAGGCTTATAATCCTGTCCATTTCGTTGCTTGGGATCGGCGTGGTAGGCATTTTGGTTTAAAATTGTGTGCTCACTAAATACGTATTTTAGTTGTTTATGGTTCAAGTTTTTTCGTCGAAAATATAAATAAAGTGCTTTAATTTGATTTAAAAGCAAGTGCTTCAATTTTTTAAAACCAATGGATAAAACATTCAGTTCGGGGTATAAGCCTGTAAACGGTATCAACATGTACTACGAGATACATGGCAGCGGCGAAAGACCGCTTGTGTTGGTACACGGCGGCGGGTCAACCATTTACACCACATTTGGGCGAATACTGCCGTTGCTGGCACAAAAAAGGCAAATTATAGCTGTGGAATTACAAGCTCACGGCCACACAAGTGACCGTAATGCACCGGAAACATTCGAGCAGGACGCTGATGATGTTGCCGGATTGCTTAAAGAACTTTCCATAAACAAAGCAGACCTTTTTGGATTTAGCAACGGTGGCAATACTGTTTTGCAAGTAGCTATACGACACCCGGAAGTGGTTAACAAAATTGTAGTTGCATCGGCGTTTTACAAAAGGGATGGGATGCACTCCTGGTTTTGGGATTTCATGAAGAACGCCAGTCTCGACTACATGCCCTTACAACTGCAGGAAGCATTTTTAGCTATAAACCCCAGCCAGGAGGCTTTACTTAACATGCATGATAAGGATGCTAACCGCATGCGGAACTTTGCCGACTGGCCGGATGAATACCTTCTAAGTATACAAGCGCCCACCCTGCTTTTGGCAGGTGACAAGGATGTGATGACAGCCGAACACACTGTTGCCATGCACCGCCTTATTCCAAATTCGCGGCTGGTTATACTGCCGAGCGACCATGGCACCTACATCGGCGAGGTGATGACAGCCAATCCCGACAGCCCGTTACCAAAGATAACAGCCGATCTTATACTTGATTTTTTAGAGCATTAATATTCAGTAATATAGCTCAATAATACCTTCAGAAATCTTCACTTTCCACACTAGATTATAAACGTAAAGGTGCAAAACGCTGGAGTAATTTAATTACAACTGAGTTTTGCACCTTCATTGTTTTTGCAGAATAAATGCACTAAAAGCGACAGTGTTAAACGGCCAGCTGCGGCTGTAGTCCGGTGGTAATGGCTAAGCGGTTCCAGCTGTTGATGATAATAACCGCCATGATCACCTGGGCAAGATAACTTTCGCCCAGCACCTCTGCCGCTTTGTTGTAAACTTCATCTTTAACGTGGTTGCTGATTAGCGTCACCTGTTCGGTGATAGCCAGGATAGCCTGCTCCTGCTCGTCGAAGAACGGGGTGTCTCTCCAGGCATTAAGCGCGTAGATGCGCTGCTCGGTCTCGCCTTCTTTGCGGGCATCACGGGTGTGCATGTCTATACAGAAAGCGCACCCATTAATTTGTGACGCGCGGATCTTTATCAACTCGCGGTGTTTACGGCTTATTGGGGTACTTTCTATATATTTTTCCAGCATTATAAGCGCCCGGTATCCTGCCGGTTCCACCTTGTCCATTTTTAATCTTTCCATTGTCTTAATGTTTTTTGTTAAGACAAAGTTGCGCATCAAACACCCCTCGAAAAATGAACTGAGTTTAAGAAAACAGCCGGTTAGTTGATAATTTCATGAGCAGGTTCAGATCTTCTTTGCTCTGAGCCTGCTTAAGAACTGCGGCGTAAAGCCGAGGTACGATGCCAGCATGTATTGCGGTATCCGTTGTATAAAAGCAGGAAACAGATCAGAAAAATACCGGTAACGTTCTTCATCGGTTTGATTAAAAATGAACCCTATTCTTCGCTGTGCAGCCACAAACGACTTTTGCATCATCAGCCTGAAATATGTTTCTAAAGCAGGCACCTGCTTAAACAGCAACTCCCGGTTGCGTTCGGGCAAAAGCAGCACTTCGGATGCCTCTATGGTTTGAATATAGGTAGCTGCAGGCGTTTTGTTTAACAGGCTTTCCTGGTCGGCTATCCACCAGCTTTCCAGCGCGAACTGTACTATCTGCTCGTTCAGTTTCGTGTTCACATAGTATTGCCTCAGCAATCCGCTCAGCACAAAGTAATTGCCCTGGCAGTGCCTGCCCGGCTCAAGTATGATCTCCTTCTTCTTAAACTTTTTCAGCTCCAGTCTGCTGCATGTCAGCACCTCCTCTTCAGGGGTGAGCTTAATGTAGCGTTTCATATGGGCAATCAGTTCGGGGTACATGTAAAGGTTTCAACCCTTAGGGAAGTTAAGCCTGGTTAAATTCCGCTTTCTCCTCATAAGTAAGAGAGGCGGCCTCCGCTACTTTTTCTTTAGTGGGCCGCAAATAGATGAAATAGCCCATAATAAAAACAGATATAATGAGATAATATAACTCGCCTGTTAAGAAGAACACAACTATTGCAAATAAGGAAGGCCCTTCCAGCAAGGCGCACCTCACGATGTGCGCGCTTTGATAGATGCTCAGCTTTGGACCAAGGCCTTTTTTATCGCTTATGTTCTTCAGCATAGAGGTATACAGAAAATTGCTCATGAGAACACCAACCACTGCAAGTGCCGGCGCCAGGTACACAAAGGGGCTCTGCGTATCACGCACATTGATGATAATCTTAGGAGTGATAAGCACACACACCGCCGCAAATAGTACCTGTCCTGCAAGCAGCGCGAGGTGTATAATAACAAGTAGTCTGAAGGACGTGGCGGGCGAATTACCGAAGTTTGTGTTAGCAGGCATGGTAAGGTTGATGTAAGACCAAGATACGGAAAAAAAGGGAGCTTTCCTAATGCTTTATCTAAGCAGCCCCTGGTTGTCCTTAAGCTCTACGCCGGATAGCTTGAGCCGATACGCTTCCTGTATCAGGTAAAAGAGTTTTTCAGCAGCAACCGCAATGGGCAAGCCCTTCGGTCGAATGTTTGATACACAATTACGGGCATCATCTGTAAGACCGCGTTTTGGTTGATACGTAAGGTAAGCGCCCATGCTGTCCGCAGCGCTTAAGCCCGGCCGTTCGCCTATTAAAATTACGGACAACGTTGCACCCAGTTCTGCAGCAATAGTGTCTGCAATAGCTACCCTGGCCTGTTCAGCCAAGCACACCGGCGCTATTTTGTGTCCAACAGCAATAAGTTTGGGGATAAGAAGCGAGAGCAACGGAACGGCATGCTGGTTGACGGCAGCCGCCGATAGTCCGTCGGCAATAATCAATACAATGCCTGCATTGATCACCTGATCTGCCAGCCGGTTCATGGATGCTTCATCAGGCAGGCGGCCAAGATCCGGACGTTGCAGGTATTGCTCGCGGTCGGCTGCCTGGCTCTGCAGCGGCAATACAGGCAGGTTGAACACCAGCAGTTTATCATACAACCTGTCCGTTTCCAATGCCGAGTAAACCGCGTCGCGGGCATGCGCGTGTGCCAGCTTAAAGCGCAGGTACTGCTGTGTTGGTATACCGGCACCAACCATTCCCAAGCCTATTCGTGCTTGTGTTAAGTGTTTCAAAGGCTCATCTTGATTACTTAACAGTTCGTTTAAGTCAGCCATGGCACCTCCAATCTGTTTAAAAACTCCTTCCTGCCGCGGGTAGAGGGCCTGCCTTTATCATCTGTAATCCCCTGTTGTATCAACCATTCTTCAAACTCCGGCGCAGGCCGTAACCCCAGCACCTGCCGCAGGTACAGGGCATCATGAAATGAGGTGGACTGATAGTTAAGCATAATATCATCACTCCCTGGGATGCCCATTATAAAGTTGCAGCCTGCAACACCCAGTAAGGTAAGCAAGTTGTCCATATCGTCCTGGTCGGCCTCAGCGTGGTTGGTATAACAAATATCAACACCCATTGGCAGGCCCAATAACTTGCCGCAAAAGTGGTCTTCCAACGCCGCGCGGGTTATCTGTTTACCATCGTACAAATACTCCGGCCCAATAAAACCCACCACCGAATTCACCAGCAGCGGTTGAAACTTTTTGGCTACTGCATACGCCCTGGCTTCGCAGGTTTGCTGGTCTACACCGTGGTGCGCACCGGCAGATAAGGCGCTACCCTGCCCTGTCTCAAAGTACATTACATTATTGCCAACAGCACCACGTTTAAGCGCCAGCGTGGCTTCATGAGCTTCACGAAGCAAGGCCAGAGAGATACCGAACGATGCATTGGCTTTTTGTGTTCCTGCGATGGATTGAAAGCAAAGATCGACAGGTGCACCGCTATTGGCCAATTGCAAAGTGGTAGTTACATGACTTAAAACGCAGGATTGTGTGGGTATACTAAATTGCTGCCGCAGGCGGTCCACCAGTTCCAATATCTTTAAAACCGCCGCAGGACTATCCGTTGCCGGGTTTATGCCAATACAGGCATCGCCGCTACCCAGCAGCAGGCCGTCTAACAGGCTGGCAGCAATGCCACGCGGGTCATCCGTTGGGTGGTTGGGCTGCAAGCGGGTTGCGAAATGGCCGTGCAGGCCTATGGTGTTGTTAAAACGGGTAACCACTATGCATTTACGGGCAACGGCTATTAAGTCCTGATTACGCATGATCTTACTTACGGCTGCTACCATTTCCGGCGTGAGCGCATCTGCAATGCCGGCGAGTGTAAGTGTGTCCGTTTCGATCAGCAGCAGCCAATCGCGCAAGCCGCCAACTGTTAAGTGGCTTATCAGCTTAAAAGCTTCCGCATCGTGGTTGTCTACTATCAGCCGGGTTACCTCATCATCCTCGTAAGGGATCACCATTTCGTGCAGGAAATCTCCCAGCGGAACATCTGCCAGGGTTATCTGCGCTGCAACACGTTCTTCGTAACTCTGCGCTGCAAGTCCGGCCAGAACATCGCCGGTACGGTACGGGGATGCTTTTGCCAGCAGTTCCCTTAAGCTACCAAAGCTGTAAACCCGTCCTGATATGGTGTGCCGATACATCCCGGTAATTTGTTTGTTGTTAGTTATAGATGGGTGTGTTTAACATATCATCATCTATAATTCTCGCCTTATGCTTGCCGGTAAGCATGAATAAACCTATAGCAACAGCAAGACCGGCAAAGAATAAAAGACCGATGAAAAAAGAATAATACATAATAGCTACCATGCAAACTGCAGAAATAACCAGCGCTGTGGCCGGAAAGGTCGGATAGCATATTGCAGCAAAAGGCCGCTCAAGCGCAGGTTCTTTTTTACGGAGGATAAAAAGGCTGATCATACTCATCATGTACATTACAATTGCACCCAGTACCGAAAGTATGATTATTTGCCCGGTGGTACCGGTATATAACGCAATAAAGCTGATAACACCGCCTGCTAATATTGCCCAGTGCGGCGTTTTAAATTTACTGTTCACGGCTGCTAAACCGCGGGGCAGGTAGCCGCTGCGTGCCATGGCAAAAACCTGCCTTGAAGATGCCAGTATAGTGCCGTGTATAGATGCCACCAGACCAAACAGACCAATGCTGGCAAAAACTTTGGTAAGCCCGCTGCCTTTGCCTAATACAATGCTGATGGCTTCCGGCAGCGGGTAGTCCAGTTTGCTTAGCCTGCGCCAGTCGGTAACGCCGCCCGTAAGTATCATCACACCTAAAGCTAAAAATACAAGCGTAGCAAGCGCGTATATGTAGCCGCGCGGGATGTTGCGCTTAGGGTCCTTCACTTCTTCGGCAACCATAGCAACACCTTCTATTGCCAGGTAAAACCATACCGCAAAGGGCAGCGCAGCAAATACCCCGCTCCATCCAAAAGGCATTGGATTGCTTAAATAATTATCCATTTTAAAATGCGGGCCAACCACACCCATAAAAAGCAACAACTCGCCTACGGCGAGGATGGTTATAAATACAGAGAACACGGCCGACTCCTTCACCCCCAATATATTGAGCACTATAAAAGCAACATTAAACGCTATAGCGGCCTGAAGTACGCCGACAGCCGGATGCAAAAAGTGCACATAACTCCCCAGCGAAAACGCAATGGCAGGTGTAGCAAAAAGAAAATCAACAAGGGTCGCATAGCCAGCTATTAATCCGCCGAATGGCCCCATAGCCCTGTAAGCGTAGGCAAACGCGCCGCCTGCGTGAGGTATTGAAGTTGTAAGTTCGGTATAGCTGAAGATGAAGGTAACGTACATCACCGTAACCACCAGGGTTGCTATAAGAAAGCCAATAGTACCGGATACCTCCCAGCCCAGGTTCCAGCCGAAATACTCGCCGGAGATAACCAGCCCCGTGGCAATAGCCCATAAGTGCACGGGCTTAAGTACCCGCTTAAGCTGTTTTGAATGTGTGTTTTCCAATACCGGCAGTTTAGTGCCTTTAAGATAGCTATTAAGTTTGATTTTCGATAAGGGCGTTTAAACGTTATGACCATTTTATAGCCGATGTTATCGTAATCTAATATTTAAATAACCATTACTTAATACTGTACGATTTTTTAACTTTGCACCCCTGATTAGTTACAGACAAATAGTGCCCCAACAACAAAAGCCGAGCATAAAAGAAAGATGGGTTGAAGCCATTCAATCACCGGTAACGCGGCCGAAGCTCCTGCTGTCATCTATAATCACCATTATTATACTGGCGCTTATGCCGGTATTCTTCAATTATATCGAAAAAAGGGACGGTACGGTACTTAACGACTGGTTGCTCGATTACCTGCCCGCGTACAATGTATCATACTTCATCTTTGCTATTATATGGGGAATGGGCGCCCTTATTTTATACAGGGCCTTATACAACCCGCATATCTACATTCAGTATTCGTGGACGCTGATTTTTGTTAACCTCGCCCGCCTGATTACTATTACCGTCTTCGCGCTAAATCCCCCTAAAGGCATAGTGCACCTTATCGACCCGATCACCGGGATATTTTATGGTAATAAAGTAATAACAAAGGACCTTTTCTTCAGCGGGCACACCTCTACCATGGTGCTGATATTCCTGTGCCTCCGTAAACGCACTGATAAGATAATCGCCTTTGCCGGCCTTATCGCCGTAATGGTGCTGCTGCTTATCCAGCACATCCATTACACTATAGACGTGCTTGCCGCGCCAATATTTGTGTATGCTATTTTCCTGGTAACTACACACTTCCTCAAGCCGGATGAGGTTTAAAAATTTACAATAGCACTATTATCCATTATAGTGTTTAAAGCTTAAATTTATAGCCATATAAATCTGTAACCTGCTTACACAAACGGCTACTTTCATGATAAAAAAGCTATTACTTATTGCTGCGCTGTTCTTTGCCGCGCAAGTTAACGCCCAGCAGCAAACCCCGCGGCAACAGTTTCCGGGCTTGTTTGAGGCGGTACAATCTTCAGACATCTTTCCGGATAATAAAACCTTTGTGGATTGCACGCCTAAGTTCGAGCCATCGCAGATCATGAAATCGTACAACGAGCAAAAGGGAAAAGGCGGATTCGACCTCCGGGAATTTATTTTGGCCAACTTCACCCCGCCTGCTTCTGCTACCCACGCCTTTCAAACCAACGTAGAAGAAGGCATCCGCAAACATATTGATACCCTGTGGCAGGTACTGCAGCGCCAGCCCGACGCAGGTAAAAAGTTTTCGTCGCTGGCTGCCTTGCCCAACCCATACATTGTACCCGGCGGCCGTTTCCGCGAGGTATACTATTGGGATTCGTACTTTACCATGCTGGGGCTGCAGCAAAGCCACCACGAGAAGGTGATAAGCAACATGATAGAAAATTTTGCCTACCTGATAGATACCTACGGTTTTATCCCCAACGGCAATCGGGCCTACTACCTCACCCGCTCGCAGCCGCCGTTCTTCCCCATGATGGTAAGTCTTCTCGCCAAAAGCCAGGGAAATAAAGTATTCGCCAAATATCAGCCGCAGCTGGTAAAAGAATATAACTATTGGATGCAGGGGGGTGCCGCACTGGCTAAAGGACAAGCCGTTCACCGCGCGGTGCGCATGCCGGACGGTACATTGCTTAACCGTTACTGGGACGAAAGCGACGAGCCGCGCGAAGAATCGTACATGAAGGACGTAGACGCATCAAAAGAGACCAAACAGCCACTCCCGGTATTTTACCACCACATCCGCGCTGCCGCCGCGTCCGGCTGGGACTTTAGCAGCCGTTGGTTTGATGGATCGGCCAAGCTGAGCACTATACACACAACCGACCTGGTACCAGTAGACCTTAACTGCCTCATGTACAATATGGAGCTTACCATTGCCCGCGCTTACCAGGTAAAAGGTAACGGTGCCCTGTACAGGCTGTACACTGCAAAGGCACTTGCCCGCAAAAAGGCGATACTAAAGTACTGCTGGGATGCAAAAGCCGGTTGGTTTGGCGACTATAACTGGACCACCAACACGCTAAGCACCATACCTACCCTGGCTGCGGTTTTCCCGCTGGAGTTTAAGATTGCCACTCAGGCACAAGCGAAGCAAATAGCCGACGGACTAAAAGCAAACTTTTTAAAACCCGGCGGACTGGTAACTACCCTAAACTTTAGCGGCCAGCAATGGGATGCCCCTAACGGCTGGGCGCCATTACAGTACATGGCTATAGACGGGCTGGAGAACTACAACTATCATGCGCTTGCTAAAGACATTGCCACCCGCTGGATGAACCTGAACGTACGTGTGTTTAAACAAACCGGCAAACTGCTGGAAAAATACAACGTGGTTGATACCAGCCTTACAGCAGGCGGCGGCGAATACCCACTTCAGGACGGCTTCGGCTGGACCAACGGCGTATTGCTAAAGCTGATGAACAGGTACGATTTTGAGGAAAAAAAGGGGGAGTGAGGGGAGGCGAACAGTTTTTAATGGTGAACTTGTTGCACTGACGGTGTAAGTTCGAAGATTGCTAAATGTGGCTGGTACAATAGATATAAGTAGCTAATTAAATAACCATTATAGATTCGATGATATTGCAAGCTCGCACCAGTATGGAATTATTGTGTTGTAATAATCCTATACCAACATCCTTGAACCATTTTTTGAAATTTCAATCATTCTTTTTACCTGAAGTTCCATTGACGGAATTATCTTTACATTGGTTTCGAAATCAAAAAGTCGGCTCATTTCCCCTTCACGGGTCTGAATTACAATTTTCATTAAATAATTCTTTCCAATTGATGTTTTTTCTAACTTCTCAATTGCATCTTCGAGAGTCTCATATTCGCCTTGAATTTTCACCGGAACAGGCATACCGTCAATATAATCTTTGAGAAATCCATCTATACCTGAATTTCTCTGTACAGGAAAAGCATTCACGTTTTGAAGAATTGCTAATTCTCTTTTCGTCTTCTCAGAGTATTCACCAGTTCCCTTATTTAATAAGTTAGATTCTGTGATAATCATTTCTTCTAAGCGTGATTGTGCTAAATGAATTGCATCATTTGATATATCAATGCCTATATAGTCTCGTTTTAAGGACTTAGCTGCCACACACGTAGTTCCGCTTCCGCAAAATGGGTCTAAAACTAAGTCGCCTTCATCTGTCACAATATTGATTACCTGTTGCAATAACAAGACAGGCTTTTGAGTAGGATACCCAGTTCTTTCTTTTGCTTTTGGATTTAAATACGGAATTTCCCAAACATCACTTAATGGAACTCCTCGCTTTTCTTTTCCAATAACAGGCTTACCGCTTTCATCCTTCTTATAAATAGATTTACCATTATCATCCCTCTCTCTTTCGTGTAAGATTTGATCGAGATTAGTGGTCAAAGAATAATTTGTGTAATGAACGTTGAATTTGAAGTCTGCAGTTTTAGAATAAAAAAAAATGATTTGATGAGAATTCAACAATCCCTTTTTTGCGTTAGACCAACGCTTATACGACCAGACAATTTCACTTTGGAATTGATTTCGCCCAAAAACCTTATCCAAGACCAGTCTAAGATAATGTGATGCCGTTTTATCACAATGTAAAAAGATACTACCTGTATTTTTTAAAACTCTTTTACACTCTACCAAAGTACTTTCCATTAGTAGTAGGTAGTCTTCTATTGATTCAAACTTATCGAAAAACTCGTAAACTTTTGATGTCTCTCTGTTTGACAAAGAATGCTTCTTCTGTGTAAAAAAAGGTGGATCGAAGTAAACTAAGTCAACTTGATTAGCTTTTATATCCCTTAATTTATAAATGCAGTTTCCTTGAACTAGACTGTTTTTTTTGATTGTCATTTAGTCTGCTTTTATTTCTGTTGCAACTTTATCTAGTTCAATACTAACAATAGGCACCCTTTCATTTGCAATTTCGGTTAAAATAGCTTTCAAGTCAACTCCTGTGTAATCTTGCAAGTATTTCCATGCTTCCTCACCACCATAATATTCCCCATCAACACCAGCGTATAAAGTTTTCAATGTTTCTTGAATTTTTATCGCTTGTCCGCGTTGTGGATAATAAAACATTACTCTAATTGGCTTATATCCATGACTCTTAATTACTTGTACCCTAGTATGTTCTTTAGTTATATGATCACCATCTGTTGTTGCATCTCGCCATTTTATCTCTAATGCGTCATTATTATTTAGAACGTCTATTTCAAATGTCTTTGGACGTTGTCCCATTGTGTTTTGAACTTTAGTCTTAATTCCTTTAGGGAATTTAAAATTAAAACACAAAGTAGCTGCTTCCTCTAAAAACGACCCTGCATATTTATAAAGAAATCGCCCAGTATTTTGATAAATATCGATCAACTGACCTTCCTCAGTTGTTATACCTAGCACTCTGTAAATCAAATAATGAGAGTTATCATCATTTTTCATTTCTTCTTTTCTGCACTCTATTTGTTCTTTGAGGTTAATCGAATAGTTCTCAGCTAACTCTTTGATCTTATTTTTTAATTCGTCAATCATGATCATCCCTTTAAGCAAAACTACTAAAATTTACTCATGTCCCTCCTGCAGGCACGAGCTTGTAAGCTCGTGCCTGACGTGCTGCGAAAATAGTAGTTGTAAGTACTTCGTTTTGAATTATACTCAAATATGATACGAGTTGTAAACTCGCATCAGCATGGTGTTAGGCCTGCTAAATTGCGGAATTCGCTGTTGACAATAAGTTTATACCTTTGTCGGGCACCGCTTTAACATAGCGCGTGCAAACTAAATTGTCCGCAGCGGCGCTAATAATAAAACATAATGGCAGATCAGCTATCAAATAACAATACCGAAAAAACTAATCTGCACCCGCGCAACCTTCATCGTGGCAGGTACGACTTTAAAGAACTGGTTAAAGCCCTCCCTGCGTTGCGTAATTTTATTATCGAGAACGAGCAAGGTGAGCCTACTGTTAACTTTACCAATCCCGAAGCGGTAAAAACCATTAACCAGGCGTTGTTGAAACAAAGCTATGGCATTGCTTCATGGGATATTCCCGAAGGGTTTTTATGTCCTCCTATTCCGGGCCGCGCCGATTATATTCACTACATAGCCGATGTTTTAGCCGAAGATAACCAAGGCACAATACCAACAGGCAATAGTGTTAGAGTGCTGGATATTGGCGTTGGTGCAAATTGCATCTACCCGCTTATCGGCCACAAGGCTTATGGCTGGAGCTTTGTTGGCAGCGAAGCCGATTACATTGCCGCAGCATCAGCCAAAAAAATAGTGGACGCTAACGGCCTTAACAAGGCTATTGATATTCGCAAGCAAACATCGTACGCTCATATTTTTGATGGCATTATACAACCCGGCGAAAAGTTCGACATCACCATGTGCAATCCACCCTTCCATTCGTCTTCTAAAGAGGTGCAGGCAAAATCGCAGCGTAAATGGGAGAAACTTGGACAGGATGCCGGTGCCGGCTTAAATTTTGGGGGCCGTAATAACGAGCTTTGGTGCGAGGGTGGCGAACCGCGCTTCCTGAACAAGATGATGAGCGAGAGCAAGGAATTTTCTAAATCATGCAAATGGTTCTCGTCACTTATCTCCCAGAAAACTACACTTCCCGGCTGCTACAAATCGCTAGACTATTTAGGTGCTGCAGAGGTAAAAACCATCAACATGTCGCAAGGGCAAAAAACCAGCCGTATATTGGTGTGGCGCTTTTAAACAGATAATTTGTCTCTGTTCATTTACAGTTTGTGACCAGCGACCTGCAAAATATATGGCATCGGTCGAAAGTATGCCATTGTACAAGAAAACCGGGAACGAACAAACCAATTCTTTTTTGTTAAAGATTGATAAGGCAAACGTTTTAACTTTAGGCTATAGCCCCGTTTAATGAACATTAAAAAATTTATCCCCAATTCAATTAAGCAGGAAGGTAAGTATTTACTTTACCGCCTGCTTAAAATACCCTACAATAGATCCGAGGTTCCTGTTGTGATAACAGCGTTCTTACCCGCCGATAAACCTATTAACGTAATGGACGTAGGTGCATCAAAGGGGAATTTCATGAAGTCAGTTGCTAACTATTACCAAATTAATAAAGCTGTTTTAGTTGAACCCCTTACCGACCTTAAGGCAATTTTAAACGAAAAGTTTCCGGATAAGTCCCGTTTTGTGGTTGAAAGTGTTGCAGTATCTGATAAGTCTGGAAGTGTCGACTTTTATTACTCAAAGGATGCAGATGTTTTAAGTTCGATACTCAAGATAAAAGACGAATATCATAATGATCAATACCTAACCAAGCCTACATTAATTACTGTTGAAACTGAAACACTGGATACGATTGCCAACCGGAACAACTTAAACGTTATAGACCTTCTTAAAATTGATGTTCAGGGCGTAGAACATTTAGTATTGATGTCGGGATTAAACACACTTAAAAGGACTAAACTGGTATATACCGAAATATCCTACAAGCCAATGTACGAGGGCTCTTCCACTTTCTTTGACTTGTTTAAGATTCTTACGGAATGCAATTTTAGGTTGGTAAATACTTCAAAGGGCTGGGTAAACCCCGATGGTGAAATAATACAGGGAGATGCGCTGTTTGTCAATAACGCGCTGTTATAAGTCGCTATTTACTTAAGAATCGCACCTTTTATTAAGCGCTAAGAACATATCTACTCTGCCAACTTCTCAAGTTTAATGCAGCGTTACTTAAACCTAAATTTGCATTAAACTTAACGGTAGCTCAAAGCTCAATTAACCATGGTCACCTAATTTGGCTGCTATGAATGCTATAAAGGTCGGCGTTACTTTTCTTATCTATTTAGTTAACGCACTACATGCAAATGCGCAGCCAAATCCCTTACCAAAACCGAGGCACCGCTTCACCGTAATTGCTCATCGCGGCGATCACGTTAAGTACCCCGAGAATACATTAGCTGCGTACCAGGAGGCGATCAGGAACGGCGTTGATTACGTGGAGATAGACCTGCGTACCACAAACGACAGCGCCCTGGTTAGCATGCACGATGGCAGCATTACCCGCATGACAGGTAAACCGGGAAACATTAAAGACCTTACATTAGATCAGGTAAAGGACCTGGCAATACGCAGTAAAGACTCCACCGACACCAACATTTATCGTGTACCAACATTTGAGGAGATCCTGAAAGCGTGTAAAAACAAGATTTACATCTACCTTGATTTTAAAGATGCATCCGCTGCAGCTACTTACAAGGTTTTGCGTAAGTATGGTATGGAAAAGCAGGTGATTGTTTACATAAACAGTGCAAGCCAGTTTAAAGACTGGAGAACAGTTGCACCCACAATGCCGCTGATGCTCAGCCTGCCCGGTAACGCCAAAGACGCAAATGCCGTTAAAACCTTTGTAGACCGATATCATCCCGACCTGCTGGATGGGAACTGGAAAAGCTATAATGCTGACATTTTAAAATATCTCTCAGAAAGTAAATTACCTGCCTGGCCGGATATACAAAGTGCCGACGAGGACAAGCACTGGGATAAAGCCTTACCACTGGGTTTTACCGGACTGCAAACTGACCACCCGGCGGCGCTTATTGCACATCTGAAAGAACTAGGCTTGCGTTAAAACGCGCAAGAACTTATTTGAATGCGGCAATACCTTAATAGTGTCTCACATCGACTACTTAAAACTGTATCACGGTCTGTTTTTTTCGAAAAAACTGTATCATGGTTTCAAAAACTGTAACATGGATTTTCGTCAACTAAAAGACATACAGCTATTTAAGTGTTTTTAGCACCAAAAAACTGTAACAGGTGTAACACCTTATTGTGATACAGTTACACAAGGTGTAGATAACTACTTTACCGTATACGTAGCTTTATTTACACCCACACCGGTGATCTTTAACGATTTCCAATTGGATGGTAGCTTGCTCTTGATCTGTGTGATGCCCTGCGGTGTTATATCCAGTCCGCCGAAGCCCATCAGCATAGCTTGTATAATGCCGCCTGCACCTGTAGCAAAGTACGGGTTGGTACCGCCCTTGGTCTCCGCTATAACCCGGAATGGCGGGTTAAGGTTAGGTTCGTATGCGTCCTTAAACCAATGGTAAGCTTTCTCTCCATTGCCCAGCCTTGCATATAACAGTGCGAATACCCCTTGCGTCATAGCAGGAGTACCTTCGTTAGGCACACGGCTTTCGTAGTACTCCAGGTCTTTCTTAATTTGCGCAGGATCGGTAATGGCTTTTAAAGGATAAGCCAGCAAGTTTACGTCTGCCTGTTTAATGCCTTCGCCTTTATACTGCGCATGCTCTTGCGTTACACCGTTACTCATCTTAAGAATAGGAATGTTTTGCGCCACATGTGCCCAGTCCGCATCAGCCTTTACGCCTAATATACCGGCAGCTGCGGTAGCATTCATCAGGTTTGCTTTGGCAGCAGCATTTGTAAAAGCGTTATTGTCTATGTTCTCGGCCCATTCATCAGCAGCAACTACGTTCTTAATGTCGTAATGGCCAGCACCGTTGCGTTCTACCCGGCTCGCCCAAAAATCTGCAGTGGCAGATAGTAAAGGCCAGCCTTTTTCACGTAACCATTGCTTATCCTGAGTGACACAGTAGTAAGCCCAGGCCGCATTAGCCACGTCGGCACTAATATGGTGCTCAAACGGACCGCTTAATGCCCATACGGGCGTCTCCTCTACCCCGCTGTCTGCACTCTCCCAAGGGAACATCGCGCCCTTGTAACCATGCGAGAAGGCGTTCTTACGGGCACTCTCCAGTCGCTCAAAACGATATTCCACCATTGACTTGGCAATCTCCGGATGCAGCACCAGCATTGCAGGGAACATCCATAGGTCGGTATCCCAAAACACATGTCCATTATAGCCCAGGCCCGACAAACCCATCGGCGACGGCGACAAGGCTGTTCCCTCGCGAGAGAACGAATACAGGTGGTACAGCATACTATGCACGTCCTGCTGTGCCTGATCATCCCCCTCAATCTGAATATCACTTTTCCATAGCTCATCCCAAGCTTTATTATGGAACTTGATCAATCGTTCTTTACCTTCCAGCAAAGCAAATATGGTCAAGCGCTCAGCTTCGTTCAGCGGATCAGGATGGTGTGCAGATGTGATTGAAGAGCCGGTAACTCCGTAAGAGTAAGTCTGCCCTGCTCCTATCTGGTGGCTAAACTTCATCAGGTGCATGTTATTATCCCACATCTCATGGATCACTCTTGGTTCCTGTCCATGCGGTTCGTTAAACAGGAAGGATGTCGACGCACACAACTGCAGCTTACCGGTCGGGCTTTTAGCCGTTGATGTAAGCAGGCTAATGGTAACATGCGGACGATCTATCTCGTTATAATAATTCTCTACCTGTTTTAACGCGTCAGGAGCTTCCATAACGCTGGCTGCAGTAATGTTGATGGGCTTTTTAGCGGTTACCGCAACATCCATCAATACCGTAAAAGGTAGTTGCCGCAGTGAGTAGTAGGTGTACTTAATGGTTGCTTTATCGCCGTAGTCAAAACTAGTGGTCATGGCGGCATGCTGCATATCCAGTTCCTGCCTAAAGTTGCTTACCATTTTTGCATCAAGCCGCCTGCCGTCAACTTCCAGGTACATGTTCAGCAGGTTAAAGCTATTAAGGAAGTTGCTTACCCTACCCCGTCCATATAAATCATAAGCCCCAGCGAGTACCACGTTTTTAACCTTGAACGGCTCCGGTGATGATACAATACCTATCATCCCGTTAGCTACTGTAATGCCGTAGTAATTAGCAGGATCTATCTTATCGGCCTTTATAATCCATGGACTAACATTTTGTGCAAACGTGTTTACAATTGAAACCATTGCAACCGTTAGCAGGAAAAGGGTTCTTTTCATCTATATATCTTATTTGATCTTAAGCTTAAGTTTTTCTGTCACCAGGTCACCTATTTTACGGCCCTGCATAGTGCCTACTATACAAGCGTTTCTATAGTGAATACCGCCATAAACACGCGACATAGCAGCTTCCTCCGCAGCATCCCTGAATGATTTAAAAGTACGCGGTGCAATACCAAACTCCGACTCTGAAGAATCGCTGTAAATAATATTATCGCCAAAAGTACGTGTCAATACTTCGGCTGCAGCAGCTGATATAACAGCGTGCCCACTAATATACTCCGGGAATGGAGGTGTTTGGATATAGGGCCGCCATTCTGGATCCAGCACTCTTGTTATTACCGTCTCGGGACGTACGCTATTTGCCTTGTATTTTACATACCAGCAGTTTATAAAAGCATCAAACAGGGCAATAGATGTTTCGGTGTAGGCAGCTACCGTGGTACCAAAATCGGCTTTCTTTATCTGCGAACCAATACCTGCAATGTTCATCCAGTGCCCTCCGGGCGAAAATTTCTTAGTGGCAAAAGACGCGTGACCTATTACATTCAACTTAAATGCGTTATCATCCCAAAAATCAGCCATGTGCTTTTGTTCCTCCGTTAGGCTATCTCCCATGGTTTTCACCTCAATTACAGCTTTATAAAAAGAGCTGTTCTTATCAGCCATGTTATACGGTGGCGGCTCGGGCGAGGGTATCTGTGCAGCAGAATCAAGCACAAGTGGTCGTATCTCTCCCCAATGCGGTTCTAACGCCTGAGCATACATCGGCGGGGTGGGTATCCAGCGCCCGTCTTTACGGGTAACCGTATACTTGCTGGCGCTACGGGTTTGGGCATAATTGTCCTTTTTGCTCCAGGCCAGAATATGCTTGGCTACTACGTTTGAATATTCCACCGAATTATCGAATGCATCAGACGGCATGCCAGCATCTTCCGCTTTTTTCTTTAGCTCATCAACGTAAGTTTCCATACTTCCTTCGGGGAAAGTAACGGCATTTCCCACTACGCAAAAAGAGAGTAGCGAAGCAAACTGAAAATCAATTTCTTTATCCTTATCTGGTTTTGGTACTGTGGTAAGATGCTTTATTTGGCCAGCCAGTGATCTGTAATGTTTAGGGTCGCCAGCTGCTATCACTTCATAAGCAGCTATATTGGCGTAAGCGTAATTTCGGGACGCTATTACCGGTGGAAAGTTATTTTCGAGAACTATATCATTAAGCTTTTTTACGGTAGTACGGTAAAGCTCCGGATTGTGAGTGATCTTTTGATAATCGGCTTTTTTGCAGGAAGAAAAACAAAATACAGCAACTGCAAAAATCAACAGGAAACGGTTCATAGTCTAAATCAGTTTAAGAAAATACGCTGCTTCGGGAGGCTTTGCGCTTATATTGGCTTTCTTTATTTCTGTATGCTAAGATAGGTTTTTTACCACATCTGCCTGCTAAAAACAGTTTGAATTTAACACAAACTAATATTTATTTTGCACAACATTTAAGAACGCGCTACTGCGTTCAGGCTTTATAAAACCTTTTATGAAAAGACCCGCACTGCTGGTATTTGGTACGCTGTTAATTATTGTCGTTAGTATTTATTTTATCATACCTCAGTATATAACTGCCACTTCGGTAGTAAGTGTTGATGCCACGGACGTTAACGTTGCCCGTTTTTTGGTTGATCAGCACCAATGGCCAAAGTGGTGGCCGGGAAAAGTAGTGGCAGGAGACTCTGTTTATGAATTTAACGGCAACAGGATAACCATTACCAATGCCGCTGCCGGCTATGTTGATTGCGACGTAAACACTGGTAATGATGTGCTAAAGTGTAAGGTGAGCTACCAGGCTTCCGGCGAAGGTGCAACAAACATTACCTGGAAGGCTGCTAAGCAGAGCAGTTTGAATCCTATTACCCGTATTTCAGAATATTTTAGGATTAAAAAGGAGAATACTGAGTTAGAGAAGATACTTAAATCCTTTAAAAAGTTTATCCAAACTGATGTTAATGTTTACGGCTTAAAAATTAAGCTAAGCAAGGTTAAAGATGGCACTATGCTAGCAACAAGTACATCTACAACAACCTACCCGGACATGGCTGTTATTTACAACTTAATAGATGGATTGCACAAGCAGATCAGCGCAGCAGGTGCGAATGAGTCCAACAAACCGATGCTTAATATCAATCAGGTTGACGAGAAAGAGTACCATACAATGGTTGCCGTACCAATAAATAAAGAAGTACAGCCTGACCAAAAATCAGTAATCAATAAAATGGTGGTTGGCGGTAACTTATTAGAGACCGAAACAAAAGGTGGTCGCGGAGCGATAAACAATGCTTTTACACAGCTAAAACGTTACCAGAAAGATCATGGATTAATATCACCAGCAATGCCTTACGAAGTGATGATGAACAACCGCTTAATGGAAAAAGACACTGCTAAGTGGGTTACAAAGGTTTATTGGCCAATATTTTAAGCTACTTGCTTATTATAACCATTCTGCCTTCGTAAGTTACCGTTATAAAAGCTTCACCCTTGCTGGTTTTGATCTTTTGCGGAGCTGTGCATTCCTCAAAGTTAAACAGTGGATTGACCCAATACTCCGGCTGTGAAAACTGCTTATCAGCCTTATTGTAATGCGCTGTCACCAAACCTAGGGCATCGTACTTACCTTCGTAAGGCACTACGCCCCAGAAGTTACCGTTTAATAACACTTCTCCGGTTTTATCTAAAGAAGTGATAGAGCGAATGGGTGCCTGCTGATACATATAGGGCAACTCTGCAGCAGTTTTAGCATGCATTACATCGCTAATAAAAACACTACTAAACTGGTTAGCAATGAGTTTCGAATTCTCAGTGAGCTTGTCCTTAAATACCTCATCTGTGGTTTTATCAGCCATTTTTTGAAAGCTTAGAAATTCTTTTTTCAAGTATGGCAGTTCCTGTTCCAGATCGTTCTTCGGTCGGAAAGGATAGTACTTTTCCTTATAGAAGTAAGATATAAGCAAATCATTTCTGCCATCGGCGTCCACATCATCGTTGTAAGCATATACCGGGTGATCTGGAGTTACATTGTACTTGCTGTTGGCGCCCCAGTTACCACCAATGAAATCCATCTTGCCATCGCCGTCAATATCTGCAATAGCAGCACTTTGCCACCACCCCTTCATACCATCCAGCAAAGCAGATGAGAACTTCACCAGCTTTTTGTTCTTATTTAAGAATATTTGAACAGGGTTCCACTCAGAAGATACCACAATGTCCTGGCTACCGTTCTTATCCACGTCAGCAGCTGTAATACTAGTTATATAAGGGATACGTGTAAGTTCCGGATAGTCATTCTTTCCTGCAGGTGTAAAGCTTCCGTCTCCTTTACTTAACAACACAGCCGATTGTGCGGGCATGTTGTAATTATAAAAAGGTACTGCAGATGTAAGCAACAGGTCCTGCCTTCCATCGCCATTAAAGTCGTAGACAAATATTTTTGATACTAGCTGCTCTACTAACGGAAGTGCCTTATACTCAAATTTAAAGTTCCCCCGGTTGATGTATAAACGGGGCTGCATACGTTTGCCCGCTTCGGCAAAGGGGTGGTTAGCGCTAAGCACTACCAGGTCTGGCAAGCCATCGCCGTTCACGTCTGTCCATTCTGCCTGAGTATCGCCGTAAGCTTTGTGTGCGTTGAAGGCATCAACCATTACCTTAGTAAAGCCGCCTGTTTTATTGCCGCTTAAAATATACTTCTCCTCTCCTGCTATACTGCCGGTATAAATATCATCGTAGCCATCGTTATTTACGTCTGCCACTGCAACAGCGGGTGTATGTGGCAGGTAAGCATGAGGTATCAGGCCATAATAGTTGAAATCAGGCGTCTCAAAGGGGGCAACCATAGCTACTGTGGCTGCTTTCACCGGTTTAAAGGTGAACTGTGCATTACCTTTTATAAAACTATCTGTTACGGAAGCGATATCTGAGGGAGGAAAAACCGAGGTGGTATTGTACCTGATAGTTACTTTTTTATTCAGGTTAAAGCTTTTAATTACCTGATGATTGTTATTGGGCCACACAATAAGCATTTCAACAGGTTTGTCGCCCGGTGCAAAGGTAAAAGTGACATTATCGCCCTGTGTGCTTTCGTATGCGGTACTGGTTTGTATCTCCTGGTGATCTATACCTTTAGCGGTTCGCAGGAAAAGTTTGGTGCCGATACCATCCTGGTTTTGTTCGGTAAAGTGAACGCTGACGTTAAGATACGCTGGCTTTTTGTCCTTTGCGTTTTCCATAGTCATGTTCTGATAAATAAATGCCGGAACATCCATATTATTGGTCACCATATCCAGGTCTCCGTCATTGTCCAGATCTATCGCTACTGCGCCGGACGATATTGAAGTATCGCGCATGTTATTACCTTCAGATATATCGGTAAATTTCAATTTATCGCTGCCGTGATACAGGTAGTTATGTACCTGCCCATTGGGCATCAGGTTTATCTTTTCTCTGTCAAAGAAACGACTGGTCTTAAAATCTTTTACTACGTTGGGATCACCCAGGTACTTAAGGTAATCCATGTCGTTTAAACGTTTTTTTATGCCGTTGCTAAAAAACATGTCCTTATGGCCGTCCATATCAAAATCCTGCACAAGCGGCGACCATGTCCAATCCGTAGCAGATACCCCCGAGTACAAGCTTAAGTCTACGAACTTAGTACCATTGCCAACATTTAGCTGCAGGCAGTTTTTAGAATATTGGTAATAATACCCGGCACTTACTTCCTGGTTATAAATGTCTAACGGCTCATCGTTAATGGTAGATTTTAGCACCTTCATATCCTCCGGCAGCATGTCGGTACTTATCACATCCAGATGCCCGTCTTTATTAACATCTGCCAAGGTATTCCCCATCGAGAATAAACTGGCGTGCCCAAACGCGCTCTTCATCTCTTCTTTAAAGGTGCCGTTCTTTTGATTTACGTAGTAATAGTCTTGTTCAAAAAAGTCGTTACTTACGTATATGTCGTCCCAGCCATCGTTGTTCAGATCGCCAACGCTTAAGCCAAGGCCATAACCTATCGGTGCCGAATAGATACCTGACCCGTCCGTAACATCTGTGAACCTCCCATTGTCGTTCCTGAACAGGTGATCGCCGGCATCGTGATTGGTTTTAACTCTGAGTGTAGAGTCGCCGTAAGTATCGTTGCTGTGTACCGATGAAGTAAGCAGGAACATATCCAGGTCGCCATCTTTATCATAATCTAAAAAGCTTGCCTGGGTGCTAAATCCTGAAAAGTCTAACCCGTACTTCGCAGCAGATTCCGTAAAAGTAAGATCGTGATTATTGATGTATAGCTGGTTCTTACCTTTAAATCCTTTGTAGTTTGATACAACGCAAACGTAAATATCTTTCCAGCCGTCACCGTTGATATCTACAACGGTAACGCCGGTCTTCCAGTTGCCTTTACCTTGCAAGCCGGCTCTATTTGTAATATCTTCAAATTTTAAATTGCCTTTATTAAGATATAGTTTGTTATTTTCCTGGTTAGAAGAAAAGTAAAGGTCGGGGAGTCCGTCATTATTAAAATCAGCCGAAGCTACTCCGGCACCATTATAAAAGTAGAGGTAGTCCAGTATGTTTACAGAATCGGTAGCAATGTTGCGATTTACAAAATCAACATGGCTGTCTTCTGTAGGTACCAGCCGAAATATCCCGTCGCCCGGCTTTTTCTTCTCGCATGAATTAAATAAGGCTATCCCAACCAGAACAGCCAGAAAAATCAGGGTGAAGCTTTTGTAAGTAGTAGTCCTAGGCATGGCAGCTTAACGTAATTTATAGGCTTTAAGCTTATCATCGTTTAAACCAAAAAGGAAATTCTTCTCGCCCCTGCTGTTCTTTATCATGATTGATGACCGCACCTGACCGGAAAGATCCATCCCACTTTGCGATGGCGAAATATACGTAAATCCGCTTTTACTGTACTTATAAATTTGTCCGTGGCTGGCATCTAAACGGCCTACTTCAGGCTTAAAGCCATAAAAGTTTCCGCCCAGTATGATAGCAGGTATACCGCTCTTGTCAATATCATCACAAAGAATGGTGTTCACACTAGAAAGCTGGGCGTTATAAGGCAAAGGTGTAGCTGTAAATTTTTTGCCATCGTTAAAGAATACTGTAGATGCCAGGTAATTCATTTCATGAACTTCGGCACCTTGCAGGTCTTCATCTGTAAAAATCTCATTAAATGGCTTACCGGCATAATCGGTGTACTTCAAGTACTTCTTTTTCAGTAACGGCATTTGCCCAACCAGGTCAGGCTTCATATGGAACACATAGTTTACGTGATCGCTTTTGTAAACTGAGGTGATGCACTCTTTGGTACCGTTGTTATCAAAGTCCTTTACGTACACCTTCATAGGTTCCTCTATCGAGGCTTTGAATTTTATGTTAAGGCCAATGTTACCTGCAACAATGTCGGGCTTGCCATCGCCATTTACATCGGCAACCTGCAAACTGCTCCACCAGCCTTTGTATCTGTCAAGTTGTTTATCCGCAGTAAAGCTACCTTTGTTGTTCTTAAATATCTTTATACCCATCCAGTTGCCCGCAACCACCAGATCAGGGTACCCATTACCATCTATATCTGCCCACTGTGCAGCCGTTACCATCCCCAATTTGGTGTCGGCACCTAATACCTTTGATGAAACATCCGTAAAGCGCCCAGTACCATCGTTATGGAAAACATATGATTTTGGATGAGCACCGTATGTTCCGGGTACACTCCTGCCGCCAACAAATAGATCAGGGTGGCCGTCTTTATCATAATCGCAGGCCATTATAACCGACGCGTTTACCGCGGCCGGTATCATCTTTTGCCGGTTTAGACGCAGATTACCTTTACCGTTATTTTCGTAGAACCGGGGAAAGTAGACAGGTGTGCCGGCCTCATCCTCATTCCCTCCTACCCCTATAATCAGGTCCTGATCTCCGTCGCCGTCAAAATCTCCAAAGGCGGCACCAGCATTTTCCAGGTAGCTTTGCCTGCCAAGGTCATCGGGTATATACTGTTTGAATTTGCCTGTAGGCTGCTGCACGTAAATTGCTGCCGGACTATCCTTTGAAGAACCAAAATAAAAATCCTCCAGGCCGTCGTTATTTATATCACCTTTGGCCATGTAGGGGTTTTCGGTCGACAGCATCTGGAGCATCAAACGTTCGTTGTCGAAATCGATAAATCCATTTTCCGTATGTTTAGGTACCGAATCGAAGAGTGCTTTCTCGTCGGCCACCATTAAGGTTTTAACCGGCTTTTTTGAATAGTTGTACTGTAAAGCAGCGTTCTTAATATTGTATGTAAGTACTCTATTAACTGCTACATTTTTATCCACCTGATATTTACCTCCAGGCCAAATTACTTGCACTGAATCGATTTTCCGCACTTTACCGAGCCCTATGGTAATCAAATTGGGCGAAGTGCTGCTCTGAAACCCGCGGGTAGGCTGCTGGTAATAAACTATCGACTGGTCTTTTGCAAATACTTTTACTGTCGCGCCAACTCCAAACCGGTTAAATTGGTGGCCTTGCAACTTTAATTGTATGAAGTTGTTTTTTAAACGTTCGGCGTTGTTTTTATAGATATAAAGTGGGGAGTTTACATTATTAACAATTAAATCATTATCGCCATCGCCATCCAGATCGCCGTAAGCTGCGCCATTACTAAAAGACGGTTTGTCAAGGCCGAATGCGGCCGTTTTGTTGGCAAATGTTAGGTTATGGTTGTTGCTGAAAGCGTAGTTCTCCAGAGGAGTTGATATCATTTTGTTGGTGAAATCTTTGTAGTCGAACTTCTTTTTCTCGGCTATTTTATCCATGTTCTCCCGATTGCCCAAAAACTCAATGTAATCCTGGTCGGTAAGGTCTTTGTAAATGCCATTAGAGACAAAAATGTCCTTCCAGCCATCATTGTCCATATCGAAGAACAACGCACCCCAACTCCAGTCGGTAGCTGCTACCGCGGCATTAAAAGCAATTTCGGAAAATGTACCATCACCATTGTTCAGTTGCAAGCAATTTTGCATGTACTGGTTAAAGTAGCCATCATGTTGCTTAAGTTTAATCACGTCGAAAGACTCAAACGAGGTCATCTGCTTAAGCCGCTTGTCACCCTCCGGCAACATTTCGGTTGTGAAAATATCCAGGTTACCATCGTTATTTATATCAGCAATGTCCGAGCCCATAGAGGCGAGGCTTAAATGCCCGGTTTCGTTCTGTATATCTTCCTTGTAAGTACCGTTCTTTTGGTTGATGTATAAATAATCTCTCTCAAAAAAGTCGTTAGATACGTATATATCAGGGTAACCATCGTTGTTTACATCAGCTACAGAAACTCCTAAGCCAAACCCTATATCACTAGAAAATATACCTGCATCTTTGGTAACATTGGTGAAGTGGCTATTATCATTCCGGTACAAATGGGCACCACCAAGCGGGTCAACAACGGCCCGTAAATTTTTACTGAAGTCAAAAGATTCTATCGGCCTGAAAGAATTGTTTAATACAAAACAGTCGAGATCGCCGTCGTTATCATAATCAAAAAATATCGCCTGGGTAGACAACCCGTTATCAACTAAGCCATACTTTTCAGCCTCTTCTTTGAATGTGCCGTTGTGTTGATTTATAAAAAGCTCGTTTCCCTTTCTATCTATAATGTTACCGCTGTGGCAAACATAAATATCCAGCCAACCGTCGCCGTTAATGTCTACCATGGTTACACCTGTGCTCCAGTACTTTGTTCCTTTTACACCAGCTTTGTTAGTGATATCTTCAAACTTCCAGTTGCCTTTGTTAAGATAAAGTTGGTTGCCGCCCTGATTGGATGTGAGGTATACGTCGTTTAAACCGTCATTGTTAATATCGCCAATAGCTACACCGCCTCCATTGTAATAGTTACGGAAGGTAAACACGTTGGTCTTGTCCTGCTCATTGAGTTGATTAATAAAGTTTACGCCCAGCGAACTATTATCTTGTAAGGTAAACAAGGGACTATCAACGCCATTTTTGTGGCATGAAAGGATAACAAAGGTGCAAAAAAAAGCTACAATCAGGGGTATTCTCTTAAACATCACACGTTCAGAAAAAACAAACGTAGCGAATTTTACTTCGCTACGTTCAAAATCAAATATAACTAATTGGAAACTGTTTTAGTTATTAGTAACCTGGGTTTTGTTTCAGGTTAGGGTTAGTATCAACAGCACGCTGTGGTATTGGGTACAAAGTACGTGTCTTATCGGTTGCGTTAGGGCGCTGATCTACCGGATCGTTAAATTTCTCGAAACGGATAAGGTCGTTCCTTCTCCAACCTTCCCAGTACAACTCACGGCCGCGTTCTGCTAGCATTGCAGTAAGATCTACATTTGCCAAAGGTGTAGCACCACGAGGAGTACGTATAGCATTTACAATAGTTAAAGCAGTTTGACCATTTGGATCAGTTCCGCCGCGCAGGATCGCTTCTGCTTTCTCAAGTAATACATCAGCATAACGTAAAATCACATAGTCATTTGCTGAGTTATCATCGTTAACTGTGTTGTTTGCAGATGGCTGCGGGAAGTATTTAAATACACGGATACCCTGTGCTTCTGTAGAGAAGTTAAGATTAACCTCCGGTGTAAAAACAAGTGGTTTACCGCTGCGTTGTGTCAACGCCTTTCCACCTGGGCCAAATTGCTGACCTACGGCAAAACCTGCACGCAAACCAATTTTGTCTGTTAAGCCCGGATATGCAACACCACGGCGCTCGTCAGTTGCTTCAAACGAATTGTAGAAATCAGCAAGCGTTGTAAACCCATTCCAGCCATCTGGTGTTTGGTTGTAATGCAAGCCCATTCTCCAACGGTTCTTTGCTGAAGCAGGTGCTGATGTTGTGGTGTTGTTAAACCCAAAGATGTTGCCGTGAGATTGCTCAGTGTTATCCCAGGCAAAATCCTGAAAATACTTACCGGCAGGCTCAAGCGTATAACCCGCTGCTGTAACTTTATTAGCATACTCAATAACCTTATCCATATCTGCCTTAGCAAATGTGAACGGCCCACCTACTGTAGATGAAGTATACACAGCCTTGTTTAGATAAACTTTGGCGAGTAATGCCTGAGCTGCCGCCTTGTTAGCAACGCCAATATTGGCAGATGTAGCAGGTAAATTAGCTTCAGCAAACTCCAGATCCTTAATAATGAACGCGGTTGCTTCTGCACGGTTCATTACTTTAGGGATATCTGATGTTGGCGCATTAGGGTCGCGGAATGGCTGTTGGCCATACAAGTCTACTACCTGGAACATAAAGTAAGCGCGAAGAAAACTTGCCTGACCTTTTATGTTCGGATCTGTAGCTTTGTCTACAACCTGTGTTGCACGAAATACACCAATATTTAACTGATCCCACGTATCGTTCACCTGGTTGTGTGTAGGTGTCCATGTATGGGTGTGCAGTTTACGCCAGGTACCAAAGTCACCCCAGTCCGTACCGCGGGTTGGTCCCATCATTTCGTCTGTTGGATGCTCTTGCAGTGCGTAAGTATTTGCCTGGTCAGTCTGTCCGTATAATTGTGAATAAACACCACCCAGATCTGTTGATCCGGCAGCACCATCTGGTACTAAAGACTTCGAGCCATATAGCTTCTCGTCCAGTTTTGCGCAACCCGCGGCGGCTAAACAAACCAAACCGCAAATAGCTGCCTTTGAGATAATATTTTTAGTTTTCATAATGTTAGAAACTTGCGTTTAAGCCTAATGTGAATATGCGCGCTTTAGGGTATGATGTATAATCAATTCCTCTTGATGCTACGTCGTTCCTTTGTTTATCTGTGTTAATTTCAGGATCCAAACCGCTGTAGTTGGTAATCAGGAATAGGTTTTGGCCAGTTACTGATACACGAAGGGTTTTGATCTTGCTTTCTTTCAGCGGGAAAGTATAACCAACACTTGCGTTGCTTAACCTCAAGAAATCACCTTTTTCCAGGAAGCGAGTTGAAACCTCACCTGAGTTTAACGGATTCTCGTTAGTTGCAGCTACATCTCTGGTTACGTTACGACCGCTAACAAGGTTGCCTTTGTAGAAGAATGCATTTGCTGTGTTGTTGTATACATAGAAACCGGTTGCAGCATTCAGGAAGAAGCTCAGTGTCCAGTTCTTGTAAGCAAAGTTGTTTGTTAAACCTGCGGTGAATTTAGGGTTAGGGCTTCCCTGTAATGAAGAAACGTCTAATCCCTGCGGGTATATACCGAAGCCGTTTGCATCAAGTCCAGCGTAATTAGGAACGTTAAAGGTGTAAAGTGGAACACCATTGGTGATTAGCTGTGCATAAGCACCTGAAAGACCCTGACCATCAATATTACCTGTTACGATATAGTTCTTGAAATTTTCAAGCGTGTTTTTAATGAAGGTCATGTTGTAAGATATATCCCAGGTAAAGTCTTTACCCTGGATAGCAGAATAGTTCAAGCCAACTTCGACACCTTCGTTGATTACGTTACCATCAAGGTTTCTGTAAATTCTTGAAGAAAGAGCAGGTTGTGCAATATCCTGGAAGAACAACAAATCAGATACAGATTTGTGGAAATAATCAACAGATCCGTTTAAGCGACCTTTAAGGATAGCAAAATCAATACCGGCGCCGTAGCTTGTATTTGCCTGCCATTTCAAGTCAGGGTTTGGCAAATATTGTTGCGGATTAGAGTTACCGTTGTAATTAATCTGCCTGATTGCAAGTGATGCATAAGATGGAATCTCCTGGTTACCAGTTTTACCATAGTTTAACCTAAGGCTCAGGTCATCAAAGAAACCACCTTTAGGCATGAATGACTCGTTACTGATGCGCCATTTAGCAGCTAAGGCCGGGAAGTTACCATACTTGTGGTTAGGACCAAAGCGGGTTGAACCGTCACGACGGATAGTACCTGTCAAGATGTAACGATCTTTATAAGAGTAGTTAACACGTGCAAAGTATGATTGCAGCCTGTAGCTTGAGCTATCACCTACCGGGTAAGCCAGGTGAGTTTTAAAATCATCATAATCTTTAACTAATACACCTGGTTGAGATGTACCAAAACCAAATTCGTTGCGGTTAAAGTTTTTGAATGTTTGGTAAGAGTAACCTACCAACGCAGTTAACGAGCTGTTGTCTTTCCATTTTTTATCATAGTTAAGGGTATGCTCTGTTGTATAGTTAGTTAACTCATTGTACTGATAGATAGCTGTACCATTGCCTGTTGGAGATGGGAAGTTTTGTTCCCTGATACCTATTGCATCAGTATAGCCTACCACTTTTGGATCATAGAAAGTTTTACGTAAACCCCTTGATATATCAGCTCCAAAGTTGCCTTTGTAAGATAGGCCTTCAAATAATCTTAATGTAAGTGTAAGGTTATTTAAGTACCTGTTGATATTGTCTCTGTCATCAATTTGGTCTAATAACGATACCGGGTTACGGAAGCTGTTGCCATTTGGATAACCATCAGCATTGTAACCATTAAGGTTAAAATAACGGCCCTGATCATCAAATACAGGCGCAGTTGGGTTAAGTTGGATAGCTGCACCAATCAAGCTACCGTTAAAGCCTGCGTTGTTTGTGATAGGCGCAAACTGGTCTTTCACATTAGAGTAAGTTGATTGCAGATCGAATTTTAAACGCTCATGAAAGAAAGACTGTGAAGCGTTAATACGAGCATTTAAACGCTTTAAAGCAGAATTCTTAACAGTTCCTTGTTGGTTATCATAACCTAACGACGCACGATAGTTGCCTGTATTGCTTGCACCACCAAAGCCAAGGTTATAGTTCTGTGATACCGCGCTACGGAATATTTGATCTTGCCAATCAGTGTTACCGCCGTAATCTACACCACCAGCGGCAACTGTACCTGCGTTAGCACCTACACTAGCAACTGCTGCAAGAAACTCATCGCGGTTTAGCACATCATAACGCTTAGCTGTTGAAGCAACGCTTGTAGTGGCTGAAAATTGAATGCCCTGACCTTTACGACCTTTACGAGTTGTAATTAAAATTACACCATTTGCACCACGAGCACCGTAAATAGCTGCTGAAGACGCATCTTTCAATACCGAAATGTTCTCAATATCCGAAGGATTGATGAATGCAAGTGGGTTACGTGCAGATGAGTTACCAGCACCAACGCCATAACCGCCGCTTGTACCGCCGTTATCCAACGGAATTCCATCAACTACGTACAATGGGTTATCGTTAGCACGAATAGAACCCGCACCCCTTATGTTGATTGTAGCACCTGCACCTGGCTCACCGCTTGATGGAGTTACTTGTACACCTGCTATACGGCCCTGTAATAATTGGTCTGGAGTAGCGATAACGCCCTTGTTAAAATCCTTAGGACTTAATGTTGCAACAGATCCGGTTGCATCCTTAACGCGCTGTGTACCGTAACCTATTACTACAACCTCATTAAGGGAAGTACTTGTAGATTCAAGGCTTACAGCTATTGATGTTTGACCATCAATACTAACGGTTGCTTGCTTGTAGCCGATGTAAGAAAAAGTTAATGATGTAGTGCTTGCCGGTACTGATAATCGGAAAGTACCATCTACACTGGTTAAGGTGCCGCTGCCGCCGGCAGCGCCTACAGATACCCCTATCAAAGGCGACCCGTCCTTTTTGTCGGTTACTTTACCTGTTACCACCTTATTTTGAGCAAACGCAGGCTCAAAAAAGAGGCAGGTGAAAGCAAAAAAACATAGTGTGAGTAAGTGTTTAAATTGCATACTGTGTGGTTTAATTAGATTGGTTATATAAGCTTTTATGCAGAATCTTTTTACTGTCAAATGCAATGCATATCATATAGTGCACTACTAAATGTACAATAAAACAAATCCTGAACGTTGTTTAAAAATTGGTTTATACGGCTAAAATGCCATTTGTGTAATGTACATCAACACCTCTCATTTGCTGAACTACCTTTACACCTATACAAATATGTGTGTACTAATTGTTAATCCCTACTCAATTACATCATTTTAAAAAAAATATAGAGTATATAAAGTTTAAATTACTTTAAATCAGAAGCTTAATTATTAAATACATGTAAAAAATATAATCGTTTTTAGACTTCAATTAGGCTACCAAACCTCTAATAACTTAAATAGATCACTTAAATTTCAACCTGTTAATTACTCAACCATATCCACAGCCTTGATATCCATTATGTGTTGTTCAAATTGCTCAGGATTTTTAGACTTTGCTTTAATACGCATTTTGTACACGTATATAGTATTTACAGAGTACTCAAGTATTTTGGCTATGGTTTCGTTATCGTTAATCCCCATGCGGATAAGTGCAAAAATTCTAAGATCAGTATTAAGCACTTCATTTTCCTGCGGCCAAATCTGATCTTTTTCAGCAAATTGAGAATTAAACACCGACACAAAATTCGGGAATATTTTTAGGAAGATATGGTCAAAGCTATGATATAACACCTGACGTTCATTCTTGATGTTAATATTGTTGATTATGGTTCTGATATCTTCGTACTTTTTTATAGATAACTTAGTATCTACCGACATTTTTAGCTTTTCTAACTTCAAAATATACCCTGAAATAATTTTGAAGAACTGTCCTATATATTCTTCTTTGATGTGTGCATCTTCTGTTAGCTGGTAATTTACCTGCTTCAACTGCACATTCTTATCTTCGATTATTTTTTCTTTATGTTTAAGCTTGGCTAGTTGCTTGTAAATCATTATCAGGAAAAGTATAACCAACGATGCTAATGCGGTTATAGCCAATAACAACATTAATATTCTCTGCTTTTCATGTTCCGAATGATCCAACTCTTCAGCAGCTACCAGCGGCAAAATTGCACCTATCTGTATCTTTCGTTGCCGGGCACCATAGAAGTCTGCATCTGCTTTAGCAAGTTTTACAAAAGCATACGCGTCTTTGGTATTACCTACTTTGTAAAGTTGTTCGGCAAGCGTAAACAAGGCTACTGTCTCTTTAGTAGACGACTTTATATCAGCAATAGCAGAGCGTATCAGCAAACTAATTGCTTCATCTCGCCGGTTGATATTTAGGTAAGATATCGCTAACGAGCAATTTACCATTGCCCTCAAGTGCATTGATATAGGTTTACCGGAACTCAGCAAAAGTTTCAATTCGTTGTCGTGCGTTAGCGGTGCGCCGGATTGCGCACTTTTAAGCCCCGAAAAGTGGTACCAATCTACACTGCCTTTTTTAGTGAGCATTATAGCTGAGTCGATAAAGGCGTTACTGGCCTTCATATACCCTTGCATAAAATATTTATCGTTGTTATACTTAGCCAGATCACTATTACACCGATACATAATAAAATAGTACTCCATTTTGGCGCTATCACTTAACAGTTTTGGATTTACTTTACTCATGCAGTCGAAAGTTTCCTTGAACATTCCGGACGAAAGCAAAATAAATCCAAGTTTAATCTCGCTGTAATAAGCGCGGGCCATGTCATTCATTTGCACGCTCAAGTTCTTCAGCTTGTTTACATACACGTAAGCAGAGTCGTACTGGTAAGACTTGTACTCATCATAAAGCTTAAGGCAAAGATCGTACTGACGGGTGTAATTAGTAGAGGCAGTGGCAACACGTAATTGCTTTAGCTGCTGTATACGCTGGCGTTTTGCACCATCATAAACATCTTTTTTGCTTATTTCTGATTTGAGCTCCTCAAGCAAGCTTGCATTGTCTGCCGAGAATACAGGCAGGGTAAAGCATACTAAAAAGATTGATAGTAAAAGTAACTTCATAAATGGCTATGACGGCGATTAAAGTTAAGAAGTAAATCCTGATGAATAAATAGAGTAAACGGTGTTTGATCGTTTTTATCAAAGTGATGCTACCAAGCACTTTTTATTCAAAGAGTAGTAAAATGGCATTAACCATTAATTCAAAATTGATAATTAAAAGTTCATTTGTATGCAAGCACAAAAAGGCCTGCAGTAACTTGCAGGCCTTTTTGTGTTCATAATTTAATGTTTAATAGGCGACTGTAAAAAGTTCAGTTGAGTTTTTAATTGACATAATCTTAACCTTCTCGCCTTCTACCGGATTGGATAAACCTGTTGGATCGAAGCGTGATATCGGAACCATAAGTGCCGAAAGATCATCTCTAACCTTGCTATTCTTACCATTAAACTTGAAGGTAGAACCGCTAAAGCCATGCAGTACCAGCTTGATATTGCTAAACTTAGAGTTAGCAGTACCCTCAACTTTACCGAAAGCAATTTCTTTTTTTGCGGCGTTGTAGGTGATGTTGCGTTTATAAAAATCGCCCTTTTCATAATTGTAACTCTCACCATCATCTTCGTAGTAAACAAACTTATTGTTTACAGCACCTTGATAAACATGAATTGTCAAGGTATCAGTCGGGCGCTCCGCAGTAGTTTGTACCAGCGACTGCATAGGTATTATACTGCTCTCCCTTACAAATACAGGTAATTTGCTCATGCCCAGCTCCGTTTTTACGTGAGCGTTGCCTTGCTGAATGGTGCCATTGTACAAATCATACCACTTACCTGCCGGAAAGTACATGCGTTCTATCTGCGTTTGGCTATCAAATGGAAACACCAGAAAAGCATGCCCAAACATGTACTCGTTCTCGTAAGTGCCATTGTATACATTTTCATCATGCGTGTAATCTATAGCTAAGGAACGCATAACGGGCTGTCCACTCTCCTTTGCTTCATAAAAAGTAGAATACAGGTATGGAAGCAACTTATAACGCAAGTTAATGTAGTTGCGGGTTATCTCCAGTACCTCCTCGCCGTAAGCCCAGGGCTCGGATGACTTAGTGTTAATTTGAGTATGGTTGCGCATATATGGATTAAATGCTCCTATTTGCATCCAGCGGGCATAAAGATAAGGTGAGGCACCTCCCGTGAAACCACCTACATCCATTCCTGTATAGGGCACTCCGCTTAAACCCAGGCTATTCATCAGCCTTATACCTGCCAACATATGGCTGTCTTCCGCGCGATTGTCACCCGTCCATAATGCAGCATAACGTTGTAGACCAGCATAACCAGACCGTGTAAGCACAAATGGCCGTTTGTTGCCGCCCAGAGCGGCGCGATAACCTTCGTAACTGCTACGAATCATCTCCAGGCCGTAAACATTATGTATTTGCATGTGCGATGCACCTTTACCTTCATAATTAAACAAGATGTTATCCGGAGCTTTTTGTCCCCAGGTAGAGAACTCATTCATATCGTTCCAAATCCCGCTAACGCCATCTCCGGCATAAACCTTCATCTCATTGGCCCACCAATTGCGCCCCTTTGCACTGGTAAAGTCGGGAAAGTGGCACCATCCCGGCCAAACCTGACCTGTGTAGTAAGTACTATCAGGATATTTGGCAAAAATATCTTCCTTAACCCCGCGGTCGTAAACACCATAACCCTTTTCCTCTTTAACACCAGGATCAACAATTAGCGTCACTTTAAAGCCCATGTCCTTTAACTTTTTGGTCATGGCGGGAGGATCAGGAAAGCGGCTTTTATCCCATGTAAATACCTTATATTTATCCATATAATGGATGTCGAGTGTTATGCCATCGGCTGGTATCTTTTTTTCGCGTAAGGTATTGGCAATTCTGTAAACCTCTGTATCAGGATAGTAGCTATAACGGTTTTGCTGATAACCCAAGCTCCAAAGTGGCGGCATTTTAATACGGCCTGTAAGCCACGTGTATGAAGTTATAATGTCACGTAAATGGGAGTTATAGATGAAATAGTAGTTCATCTCACCACCTTTGGCGCCAAAAGATGAAAAACGATTATTGCTGGCACCGAAGTTAAAGTCGCTTTGATAAGTGTTATCAAAAAACAACCCATACTGTACATTGTGGTGAACGCCTATATAAAACGGAATGGTGGAGTACAACGGGTCTTGTCCAGCTGAATAACCAAATACATCGCTGTTCCAATTGGTATAGGCATTACCTTTTCGATCCAAGCCCCCGGTTTTTTCACCCAAGCCTATAAAGTGCTCTCCATCCTGCATTTTCTTGTAAGTGGTAACACTTTCACTCACCCATGACGTTGTTAAACCAGGCTCGTCCTGGTTGATGACTTCGCCGGCTGGAGTCAAAAAAGTTATTTGCCAAGGGTTCTTCCTGATGTTCACCTTAAGAGAATCGGTTATCATGTTTATTTCCGCATCATTTTGTGTTATTGATACTTTAGTAACCTGCGGCTTGCTGATCACAGCGTAGGAGAAATCCTCTGCAAGTTGCTGTTTGTCTACACGTACTCTAATGATACCGGGACTGTAAGCTGTAACTTTAACAGAAGCATTCTCTGTTCTTATGTCAAGCTCCTGATTGTTTATGGTAACGCCTGTAATTTTTCCAATTTTCTTTACCGGATTTTGAGAAAAGGTAAGTTGCGTTGATATAGAAAAGCATAACACCAGGTAAAGGCAACGTAGAGATATCTTCATTTATGGTAAATAATTGTTTATAAAAGCAGTTGATTAGATGAGACACATTAAAGCAATGAAAGTATAACACATACTTTGCTCCTGAAAGAAATCTAAGATTATGAATATTTTTTATAAACTAAAAACGCACAAAACAAGCTGTTTTGGGCGTTTTTTCTATCCTATTCTAATGAAAAATATAGCTTGCTCATTTATTTATACAACTGAGAAAAGAGCTAATATTTGGCGAGCACAATAACCTTGTTGTTTATTGGCTCTATTCTTTCGTGCCCGTTTAAAAAACCAAGCCCTACTACAAACGTAAAACCTGCAACCTTTCCGCCCATTTCTTGAATCAACTCGCTTGTGGCAGCAACAGTACCACCGGTAGCAAGCAAATCATCGTGTATTAATATATGATCGCCGGCTTTAAAAGCATCCGTATGCAATTCGATAGTGGCAGTGCCATATTCCAACTCATACACCTTTTGCTTAACTGTATGAGGTAGTTTACCAGCCTTACGTACCGGCACAAAGGGCACACCTAATTTTTGAGCCAGGTTAAGGCCGAACAAAAATCCACGGCTTTCAACACCAGCTACAGCATCAATGCGAATGCCTTTAACTTCCCTAACAAATGCGTCAACTATATCACCGCACAAGCCGGGATCCTTTAAAATTGGGGTAATATCTTTGAAGATAATGCCCGGCTTGGGGAAATCTGGTATATCGCGAATTGCGGATTTAATTTGCTGCTCTATCATCAATAACTTAAATAAGGCTCAATTTTACGCAAAATTTCTTCAGTGAGGATAGGTATGTCTTTGAGGTCGTTAATAGATGCATAAGCTCCATGCTGATTGCGGTACTCTATTATCGCATTTACTTGCTTGTAATTCAGATATGGCATCAGCCTAAGCTTATCAAAAGCTATTGTGTTGATGTTTATTTTACGAATCCGCGCAGCGTTCACAGTAAGTTGATCTTTAATCTCCATGTACTTTAAATCGTCTATGCCTGTCACTTCCTTTAGCTGATCCTTATCAACGAATCCACCTAAACGCTCACGATAATAAACGATCCTCCTTGCAAATGCAGGCCCAATGCCACTTACGGATGTAAGATGTGCGGAATCTGCTGAATTCAGTTCAAGAACTTTCACTCTGGCAGATTTATAGGAAGGAAGATCTATGTAAGGGGATAAACGTTTAAAGTCTGAGTCGCTCAAACCGTAGATCGTCTTGAAGTCTTCGGTCTTGTAAAACCTGCCACCCTTTGCTTCATAGTTAGTTATGGTATTTACCTGCTTTTCGCTCAACCCCAACGCCCGCCATTTTTCCGCAGAAAGGTGATTTGGGTTAAACTTAAAAAGTGTACCGGCACTATACGTGGTTTTGGTTGCATCAAAATTGTTTGCATTGCTATTCTCTAATGCCGCAAGTGCTGCTTTAAATTCATTAGGGTTTATTGTGCTATCTTTGTGAAACCACTGATAAGCGTACGGAGCGGCTAACACCAGTATGATTAGTACAATTAGTACTATCATTCCGTTCCATTCTTTTTTGGTAAGTGACAACTGATCTTTTACCTGGGCTTTCATCTTTGGTTAATCACCGTTAAGGTAATAATTTTGATAACATTTAATCCGTTAAAAACAGGATGAAAATAATAACTACCGAAGAATTTGCAAAAGCAACTAAGCTAGATAAGCTGAAGATGCCTGGTTTAGCAGCACTGCTGATGGAGTTGATGAAAATTAACCAGGTTAATGATCTTTTTGCTCAAGCTCAGCCTAAACAAGGTCCCGAATTTGTAGATGCAATTTTAGAAGGCTGCGGTATTGAAATTGACTTTGACCAAAGTGAATTGAAACATATACCCAAAGAAGGGAGCTTTATTGCAATAGCTAACCACCCTTACGGCGGAATAGAAGGAATGGTACTCCTAAAGATTCTTACTATGGCCCGACCAGATGCCAAGCTGATGGCCAATTTTCTTCTAAAAAAGATTCCCAATCTGGCCGACTACTTTATTGCTGTAAATCCATTTGAAAACGTTGAACATTCATCAAGCATTAGTGGCCTAAAAAACACTTTAGAGTTGCTTGCAAACGGAACACCTATAGGCATTTTCCCGGCCGGCGAAGTTTCTACATTTAAGTTAGAGAAAAAGGAGGTTACAGATCGCCTTTGGCATCCTGTCGTGGGCAAGATCATCACCAAATCTAAAGTACCGGTAGTTCCTATTTACTTTCACGGCAATAATGGGTTGTTGTTCAATTTACTTAGCCTAATACATCCGGCGTTACGTACTGCAAAATTACCGTCGGAGTTATTTAATAAGCAAGGGCACACCATTAAGCTGCGCATAGGTAAGCCAATTAAGGTTGAGGATATCCCTGACAATAACAACAGCGCTAAGGTGCTCAATTACCTGCGTGCAAAAACTTACGCATTAGGCGCCGGCCTTGATGAAGAAAAACGGCTATTTAACCCGCGCAATATTTTTAAGATTAAAAAGCAGCCGCAAGAGATAGTACCCGAAACGGCAGCTGAGAAACTGGAAAAAGAAGTAGAGCCGTTACGGGAAAACTACCGTGTTTGGGTAGAAAAAAACTATGAAGTTTTTATTACACCGACTTCCCAAATCCCTTGCATTATTCGCGAAATTGGACGGCTAAGAGAGATCACCTTCCGTGAAGTAGGTGAAGGGACTAACAAAGAAACGGACCTGGACGAATACGATATCTACTATCACCACCTCTTTATTTGGGATACCGAAGCAAAGATGATAGTGGGGGCTTATAGAATTGGCCTGGGAGATGAGATCTTCTATAGCGTTGGCAAAAAAGGGTTCTATGTAAATGAGTTGTTCAAGTTAAAAGAACAGTTTACGCCTGTGCTGAAAAAAAGCCTGGAGCTTGGCCGTTCGTGGATACGCAAGGAGTATCAGCTTAAGCCACTGCCATTGTTTCTATTGTGGAAGGCCATCCTGAAGTACGTTATTGATAACCCGAGATACCGTTATTTAATAGGTCCGGTTAGTATCAGCAACACCTTCTCTAATTTCTCTAAGTCGCTGATAGTAGATTACATCAACCGTAACCACTTTGATCATGAAATGGCTCAATATGTAAAGCCAAGAAAAAAGTTTAAGGTCAATTTTGAGAATATTGATACCGATGTGCTACTTGCAGGCGGCGATAGCTTTAAAGGGCTGGACAACCTGATATCAGAGGTAGAGACGCGAAATATGAAAGTTCCTGTATTGCTGCGTCAGTATATGCAACTCAACGCTAAGATCATCAGCTTTAATATCGACCCGAAGTTTGCCGATTGCTTAGATGGCTTTCTTGTACTGGATCTTGAAAAGGTTCCGCAGGATATGTTAGAAAAGCTAGGTAAAAACCTTTAAGCTTTTGGGATAACTGTTAGTACTTGTTTACCCCCAAGCGTGACAATAACTGGTGTAGTACCCAGAGCGGCGCTATAAGGAATAGCTTTTTGTCTACTTGCCATGAAGCCCGACCCTCTTTTATACTCCCCAGATATTGGCCGAGCGCTGCTAGGGCTATTATTATTGTTCCTGTCCAAATTAGCGGTAAGCCCCCACTTTTATCCCAGTTTTGCAGCTGCATAACAAGGTAGCTAAATGCGAACATAATAAACAGCATGATATACGACAGCAGCGGAGATTGCTTTAGCACATAGTAAACCCAAAAGGCGATAACAAAAGATGCCCAGTTGAAATAACCGTTGTAAGCCTTTAGGAAACCAATCTGCGGGAAGGGGAACGCCCAGGTAAGCGTTAGTATGCCAAACACCATTAACGGCACGCAAATAAAATGAAGTAAGCGGTTGGTTCTCTGCTTGTGTGTAACATCAAACTGGCCAAAGTATGTTGTTAATGAGCGTTCATCAGCATTTTTGTTAATAAACGCTTGTTGCTTATCGTGTTGTTTTCCCATAGAAACAAAAAAGCCCCCTCCTGATTAAGAAGAGGGCCTGTATAGTTAGTTTAGTTATTTAGCAAATGCAACAGAGCGAGTTTCCCTTATAACGGTAACCTTTATCTGACCCGGGTAGGTCATTTCTGTTTGTATACGATTAGATATGTCTGCAGCAAGCACTTCGCTTTGTGCATCGCTTATCTTTTCGCTTTCTACTACCACGCGCAGTTCACGACCGGCCTGGATAGCAAAGGTTTTCTCAACGCCTGGGTACGATAATGCAAGCTCCTCAAGCTCTTTTAAGCGCTTGATGTAACTTTCTACCACTTCGCGGCGTGCACCCGGCCTTGCGCCTGATATAGCGTCACAAACCTGTATAATTGGCGACAGCATAGAGGTCATCTCCACCTCGTCGTGGTGAGCACCTATGGCGTTGCAAACCTCAGGGTGTTCTTTATATTTTTCTGCAAGTTGCATTCCCAATATAGCGTGTGGAAGTTCCGGATTATCATCAGGTACTTTACCAATATCATGCAGTAAGCCTGCGCGTTTAGCCAGTTTTACGTTAAGGCCAAGTTCTGCAGCCATAGTAGCGCAAAAGTTTGCAACCTCGCGAGAGTGCTGCAGCAGGTTTTGTCCGTAAGATGACCGGTAACGCATACGGCCCACCATACGGATTAGTTCCGGGTGAAGGCCATTGATACCAAGATCAATAACCGTACGCTCACCTATCTCAACAATCTCTTCTTCTATCTGCTTTTTAGTTTTGGCAACTACCTCTTCAATACGCGCCGGGTGAATACGGCCGTCGGTTACCAAACGGTGCATAGCTAAACGGGCAATCTCACGCCGAACCGGATCGAATCCGGAAAGGATAATAGCCTCCGGGGTATCATCCACAATGATTTCAATACCTGTGGCTGCTTCCAGCGCACGGATGTTACGGCCTTCACGACCTATAATACGCCCTTTAATCTCGTCATTCTCGATGTTAAAGATAGATACCGTGTTCTCTATAGCCGCCTCAGTAGCGGTGCGCTGAATAGTTTGAATTACTATCTTCTTAGCTTCTTTAGTAGCAGTAAGCTTGGCCTCATCTACAATATCTTTTATCTGCGCCATGGCTTTGCTTCGTGCCTCTTCGCGCAAATTATCAATAAGCTGATTTTTTGCCTCCTCAGCAGATAAACCTGCAATAGTTTCCAGCTCGTGCACGTGCTGGTTTTTCAGGTGCTCAACTTCTTCCTGCTTTTTAATCAGTATATCTGTTTGTGCCTCCAGTTTCTTACGCGCATTCTCCAGCTCATTTTCCTTGCGGTTCATGTTCTCGAGCTTCTGGTTATAAGACTGCTCTTTTTGTTTAATACCGTTCTCGCGTTGGTTAAGGGTATTGTTTTTTGAATTAACTTCCTGCTCATGCTCTGCTTTCAACTGCAGAAACTTTTCTTTAGCCTCCAGTAAACGATTCTTTTTTAGTATTTCGGCGTTATTTTCAGCGTCCTTTAGTATCTTTTTTACCTTGTTCTGAGCGTTTATCTCCTGGTCTTTAAAAAGCTTCCGTAGCAGGAACCGCCCAATGACTATCCCGGTAGGGACACCGACCAGCAGCCCAATAATAATGTACAATATGTTATTCATTCCTTTAGGTTATATAATAAAAAAAACCGCAACTAAACTTCTAAGTGTTCATGTATTGTTAAAACTTCTGGTAGGATTGTCGGGATCACAGGTTACCGTAAATACACGATCAACGCATGCCTCTTTGATCCTAAGATATTGAAGCGTTAAGTTTTTAATAGTGAAAACTTAAAATTTAACTGCGGTTAAATCTTAATGGCTCTGTTATGAGCTTATAGCGACAGATCAAAGCGAAAAGCTTATTTAAGAGCTTTTGCTTTAAGCTTTCTGCTTTAAGCTTTGTTTTAAAGAACGTTATTGTTTAGAAAAAAAATCGTCCAGCATATGATCTAACTGATAAACCTTCTCTGCCACTTCAGTATCTTCTGTAGTGACTTTGCGATCTGCCTTTAACGATGATGTTGCATAATGCAACACACACATCGATAGCAGATCTTGTTTATCACGAACCGCATAGTTCTCCTGATACTCCTTTATGCGGTCGTTAATCAGCTTTGCTGCCCGTCTTATAATCTCTTCCTCTTCCATGTTTACCTTTAAGGGGTAAACTCTGTCAGCAATATTTATTTTTATTGAGATTTCTCCCATTTGAGCTTTTCACTTTTTGTATTACTTCTTCAGCAATACAATACACTTATCTATTTCCTGCACAAAGTCGTTAATTTTTTGCTTAATGTCAACACTTTTTTCATTTGTTTCTGAAAACGACTTTGCCAGCTTCAATACACGAAGCTTCTCTTCCAGTTCTTTTGTTTTGTTTGTACTTACGTTAAGCGCTGTAGTAAGAGCCTCACTCTCAAGCTTAAGCAGGTCATTTTCCTCCTGCAGCGCAGCACAAAGCTCAATTAACCTCTCGGTTTTATATACAACTTTACTTAATTGTTCTGCTGTTGAAGGCATGTTTTATTTAATTTATGAATTAGTAAGTTAGTGTATCTAAACCAACTACTTTCTTATCTCCGCTCCTGCTTCTTTGCCTAAATTAAATATTAATTTTTGCATTGTTGAGTCTATAGCTTTATCGGTTAACGTTTTTTCGGTATCCTGTAATATAAAGCTAAGTGCGTACGACTTCTTACCAGCAGGTAGTTTGTCACCCTGGTACACGTCAAACACATTTACTTCTTTTATCAGCTTTTTGTCTGTCCGCCCGGCAATCTGTTTCAACTGGCCGAAGGTCACAGCAGTATCCACCAGCATGCTTAAGTCACGGCGTACGGCCGGGAACTTTGAAACTTCCTGGTACACTATGTTGTTCTTCCGAACGAGGTTAAGTACCAGATCAAAATTGAACTCAGCATAAAAAACATCGTTATTTACATCTGCCTTTTTAAGGGCCGGTTGTGCTACCGAACCAAAACTTACCAGTACTTTGTTACCTTTGCTGTACTGCAGGCCATAAGCAAAATTACCGCTTGTATCTTCTACAGTGTAGTCTGTAATTTTTAACTTCTTCAGCAAACCATCAACAATCGCCTTAAGATTATAAAATGTTGCAGCTGTTGTTTTCTGGTTCCACTGCTCGGGCTTAGACGCCCCGGTTAAGAAAACCGAAAAGCGTTGCGCCTCCGTATACTTCTCTTCAGCGTAGCTGTAAATTTTACCGAATTCGTAAAGTTTTAGATCCGCGTTGCGTCGGTTCTGATTATAAGCTATAGCTTCCAGTCCAGAGAATAGCATGGTTTGTCGCATCGCGTCCAGGTCACTGCTTAGCGGGTTAACAATCTTTACTGCATTGTCAGGATCATCGGAATAGCTTAGTTTCGTAAGCGAGTTATTTAGTATCTCGTTAAAGCCATTGGCACTTAAAATATCAGATATGTGGTTTTGAACAGTGTCCTTTTCAGGTCTTATCGAATTGTTTAGGGACGCGCGGATTTGCGTAGGTATCTCGATGTTGTTATAACCGTATAGGCGCAGAACTTCTTCTACAATATCAACCTCACGGGTAACATCTACACGGTATGGCGGTACCTGCAACGACAAACCTTCTTCGGTTTCGCTCAATATTTTAATATCCAGACCGGTAAGGATACTTTTGATGGTATCATTCCCGATAGCTTTACCAATGAGCCTGTCAATGTTCTTGTAACTAACTTCTATATCGAACGGCAAGACCGGATTGGGGTAATGATCAAAAATGTTAGACGATACCACACCGCCTGCAACCTGCTGTATAAGCAAAGCGGCACGTTTAAGTGCAAACACAGGCATATCCGGGTCGGTACCTCGCTCAAAACGGAAAGATGCATCAGTTTTCAAGCCATGCCTTTTAGCTGTTTTACGTACCGACACCGCGTTAAAGTACGCGCTTTCTAAAAAAATGCTTGTGGTTGATGACGTAACACCGCTTTTGGCTCCGCCAAAAACACCTGCTATACACATTGCTTCTTCTGTATTGCATATCATCAGGTCGTCCGCGCTCAGTTTACGGTCAACATCATCCAGTGTTTTAAATACTGTGCCTTCGGCTACGTTCTTTACTACCACCTTATTACCGGCTATAGCAGCTGCATCAAACGCGTGTAGTGGCTGGCCGAGTTCGTGCAGTACATAGTTGGTAACATCCACCACGTTGTTTATGCTGCGCACACCAATAACAGCCAGGCGCTCTTTTAACCATTGCGGCGATTCTGCTACCTGCAAACCACTTAACACCAAGCCGGCATAGCGGGGACTTGCCTGCTCGTTTTCTACAATCACCTGAATTGAATTATTGGTGTTGTCTACCTTAAATGCCGACACATCAGGCTTTATCACGGGCAGTCTAAGGAAAGCCGCTATATCACGGGCGGTGCCCAGATGAGATGCAGCATCCGCACGGTTAGGCGTCAAACCTATCTCGTACATGTAATCATCATTCAGCTTAAAGTATTCTTTGGCAGCAGTACCTACCGGTGCATCAGCATGCAGCACCATAATGCCAGCATGATCGGTACCTAAGCCTATCTCATCCTCGGCGCATATCATGCCTTCAGATACTTCACCGCGTATTTTGCTTTTGTTTATTTTGAACGGCTCGCCTACAGTAGGGTATACTGTGGTACCCACGGTAGCTACTACTACTTTTTGCCCGGCGGCCACGTTAGTGGCACCGCATACTATGCTAAGGGGTTCTACTCCCCCTACATCAACTTTGGTAAGGTGCAGGTGATCGCTATTAGGATGGTCGGTACACTCCAGCACATAGCCAATTACAAGACCCTCTAAGCCGCCCGGTACAGCCTGAACTTTCTCCAGGCTTTCTACCTCAAGACCGGTACCTGTAAGTATCTGCGATATTTCTTCAGGCGTTTTATCGGTATCAATAAATTCTTTTAGCCAGTGGTATGATATCTTCATTATCCGGCAAAGATAGGATTTGCCAGTGAGAGGTGAAAGGGCAAACAGGCTACGTTTGGGTGGAAAGCAAAAAGGTGAAAGCATAGAGCGGAAAGCTTAAACACTTTCCCTGAAAAAGAATTTACAGGATTTTAGAATGACAGAATACCCGCTCTAAAATCTTAATGTAATGATAAAGGCCCCTACTGGGGCCTGAATACTGCGTTGCTTAACTAATCCTGGCGATATTATTCGTCGTCGCCATTGTTACCATCTTCGCCCAAATTAAGGGTGTAAGATGGCTCGGCAGCGTCATAAGCCTGACTGGCCTGTGAAGTTTCATCTATTTCGCCAATTTCGTCGTTAGTTTCATCGAAGCCATTGCTATGAATGTCCTGCTGACTTGACTGTTCGTCATTCTGGCTTATTTGATCGTCCTGTTGTAACAGGTTATCGTCTTGTTCGTCTGGAGTTGCCATGGGAATATGGTTTTATGTTTGTGATAATAGAACGCTGTGCACAAGCGGTTGTTTGATTTGATGTATCTAAAATCAAATCATTCCTTCATCACCAAAGCTAAAATACCCGTTGTCGCTTATGATCAAATGATCAAGCACGTTAATATCCAGCAGCTTACCGGCATCAGCTATTTTCTTTGTCAGGATGATATCTTCCCTGCTTGGCTTAAGATTTCCTGACGGATGGTTATGAATAAGTATCAAGCTGCTTGCCTGGTGTTGAATAGCAATGTGGTATATCACCCTCGGATCGGCCACAGTACCGCTTAATCCGCCTTTACTAATCAGCTCCTTTGCAATAACCTTTGCAGAACGGCTAAGCAGCATTATCCAAAACTCTTCGTGGTTGAGGTCCATTAAGTGGCGACGCATGATATTGTAACCATCACGACTGCAAGTAACCTGGTCTGTTACTTTTATTTCCGTCTCGCCACGTCGCCGCCCTATTTCGAGGGCTGCAATAATGGAGATAGCTTTTGCCTCCCCCACTCCTTTAAACTTGCAGAGTTCGGCTATAGATGCCTTACCAAGTTTGTTGAGGTCGTTGTCGTAATGATGCAGTATGCGTTTACTTAGCTCAACAGCAGTTTCATCACGGCTGCCGCTGCCTATCAGTATAGCAATTAGTTCTGCATCAGTAAGCGCACGCCGTCCTTGCCCGCTTAGCTTCTCGCGGGGGCGGTCTTCTTCGGCCCAGGACTTGATGCTTATTTTTTGAGTGTAGTCTTCCAATGATAAAGCGTTTGGTTCGCCAAATTAGCAATTATCAATAAAGAAGTAACATAAATTGATGATCATCTGGCAGGAACAAACTGTTTCGGTTAAAGCGAAACACTCCGAAACAGCAAAAATGATTAAGTAGTTGTAAATTAGGTAATTAGCTACTAAAGGCGAAACAACCCGAAACAGCTCTAGTTTAATACAACTATCTAATATTTAACCGTTTACGATAAATGAGTGCAGGTTGATTTTGTATTGAAGCACCCTGAAGTTATCACAGGTGAAACACTTTTAAGAAAACGTAGCCATTAAAAAGTTAAACAAAAAAGGGATAATGCGCTGCATTATCCCTTTTAAATATCGTGTGTAGGCTATTAGCTTAAGCCGTTTACAAATTTAGTAAGCTTGCTCTTGTTGTTAGAAGCTTTGTTTTTGTGAATAACGTTCTTTTTAGCTAAACGATCCAGCATAGAGATCACCTTAGACAATAGCGGAGTCGCGTCAGCCTTAGTAGTTGTGCCTCTTAATTTTTTTATTGCGTTCCTGGTGGTTTTAGCCTGGTACCTGTTGCGCAGACGCTTCGCAGCGTTTGCCCTAATCCTTTTAATTGATGATTTATGATTTGCCATCGTTACAGCTTGTTATTCTTTTTCTTGTATTTTTGAGGTTGCAAATATAGTGTTGTTTATTTTATTATGCAATAGTTTATGAAACTTTTAACAACACTTAAAACATTATAAAACGCCCTGAACACCAGATACAAGCACCTGCTGCAAATATTGTATTAATTTAGCACTGTAACTTTCTCCCTTAACACTGACCTGAACGATGCGCCGCTTTCTTCCGTCCTTTTTCTTCGGCATTGGTATAATTGTACTTTGCAGTTCGTGGGGGTTCTATGCCCACAAACGCATCCACCGCACTGCAGTTTTCACGCTTCCTAAGGGTATGGCAGCATTTTACCGGGCCAACATCAACTACATAACCGAACATGCCATCAGCGCTGACAAAAAACGATATGTAGACAGCACCGAAGCGCCTCACCACTTTTTTGATGCCGACCATTATGGTAAACGCCCGTTTGGTTACGTCCCCCAGCATTGGATAGATGCCGCTGCAAAGTATTCGACAGATACGTTAATTAAATACGGTACACTACCGTGGGCCATAGCATCTAACTACTATTGGCTGGTAAAGGCTTTTAAACGGCACGACACAACAGCTATACTCACGCTATCTGCTAACCTCGGCCATTATGTATCTGACGCCTACACGCCACTGCACCTAACCGAAAACTACGACGGGCAACTTACCGGTCAAACCGGTGTACACGGGTTATGGGAGAGCCGCTTGCCCGAACTATTCAGTGATGGCTACAATTACAACGTGGGTAAGGCTAAGTACATCAACAATCCACTTTCAGAAGCATTTCGCATTTGCAGGAGCTCATTCGCCAGCGCAGATACCGTATTGAGGATGGAGCGGATGCTAAACAAGCAGTTTAAAGATGCAACAAAATACGCAATGGAACAACGTGGCACCCGGATGGTAAAGGTATACTCGTTAGCTTACAGCAGGGCCTATCACAAGCTGTTAAAGGGTATGGTGCAACGCAAGATGCGCGCGTCTATAGCCAGCACAGGCAGCTTCTGGTTTTCAGCCTGGGTAGACGCCGGACAACCAGACCTAAACAAACTTATAGCAACGCCTCTTTCGCTAGAACAAAGGAGAAAGCTGAATGAAGAGGATGCGCTGTACCGTAAAGGCAAAGTTGTTGCCTTAAGCAAATAGTTACAATTGCGTCTTTGCTGATTTTTTCGAGACCTTACTTTTGATAAAAGCCACTATCGGTGGTAATAATGATACTACCACAATGCCGATAGCCACCAACGAGAAGTTCTTCTTAAAAAAGGGCACATTGCCGAAAAGGTAACCACCATAAAGGAAAAGTACTATCCAGGAAAGCCCGCCTATTACATTGTAAACTGTATACCTGCCAAACGGCATTTTACCTATACCAGCAACAAAAGGTGCTATGGTACGGATAATCGGCATAAAACGGCTAAAGATTACCGCCTTACCCCCATGCTTATCAAAGAAAGCTTTGGTTTGCAGATAGTAGCTAAGCTTAAGTATTTTGTTTTCTTCTTTGAACACCTTTGGCCCGAGGTAATTACCAAGTGCGTAATTTACGCTATTACCGGCAACGGCAGCAACAATTAACAATAATGCAAGCAGGTGGATGTCTAAACCAGACTGCCCGCCTGCTATAAGCGCACCTGCTGCAAAAAGCAACGAATCACCAGGCAAAAATGGTGTAACCACAAACCCTGTCTCGGCAAAAATGATGAAGAACAAGATGAGGTAAGTCCAGCTTTGGTATTGGCTGGTTATTTCTACCAGGTGCTTATCAATGTGCAGTATAAAGTCGATGAGGCTGTGTATCAGTTCCAAGGCTTGTGTGTTTTTGCCTCAAAAATAGCCAAATAAAGCATATTTACAGCTGCCTACTGATTTTTGTCGGGGATAGTGTTCAGGATTATACCCGCATTAAAGGCTGCAGTATCTGTTCTGTTGGGCAAGCCGTAAGCATAAATAGTGTAAAGCTTGCCATCCAAAACTGTTGTGTTTCTCAACGTTGTAAGTACAGTCCCCGGTGTTGATGTAGCGGTTATTTTGAAGTTGTATGAACCCGCGGTAATTTCCTTATAATCCGACACCTTCTTATAAGCGATGTTTTTAAAAGCGAGTGTATCGTTAGCTGTTAAAGTTAGCCCGGCACTGCCTGGTGAAGCATTTACTAACCTTATTTTACTGCGACCAACCGCAGGTATCGCACCTGAATCTACCGTAAAAATGTAAGTGAGTGAGCTATCGTTACGCAGGCCTGTTAAAAACCACGTATAGCGCACGTTTCGGTTCATGCGCTCTGCTAATGTTAGCAAATTGCTTTGTATGGTATTATTACTTACAGCAGGGCGGATTTGCAAAGGCGTATCTGCAATATTCATCAGAAAGTAATTTGAAGCTGAAGGATACCTGTAAGTAGTGTTACCCTGCCTAATGAATTCTGCATATAAGTACACAGGATTAATATTAGGGCTTACGTTAACAATATTCAAATAGGCGTTTGCAGTACCGACAGACGTAGTATTATCCTTCCCGCAAGACATTAATTGCGGCACTGCCAGTAAAGCACACAATGCTATACACAGATACTTAAAAATGCTACTACTCTTACTTGCCATGTTTGCTTATTATCTGTTCACTATCAGCCCGGTTCCAAATCTATTACCACCTGTGCCTGTTAACAAACCCTTTGAAAATAAAGTATATAACCTGCTGCCAACAAGTGTTCGGGTGGTATCCGACAACGGTATTGTAGAACCGCTTTTAAATACCCTGATGCGCTTTAAACCTGTACTTACGGGCAAAAATACCGATGCTGATTGATACGCCCTAACCTTAAAATTTACCGTATCGCCAATAAGTACATCAAGGTTTCCAGCGTCAGGAGATGCATTAACAAACCTGATTTTCGCCCTTCCGGACGTATCTGCCACCAGGGTATCCAAGGTAGTAAATATTGGCTTATCTACTTGATTTGTAATAAATAACGAATAAACCTTTGAGGTATCCAGCGTTAAGGTTTGGGTAAATAGCACTTCAGATTTTCCGTACTTTTTAAACTGGTACTCCCGCTCGCCAAACTTCACCGTTAGGTACCCGGCTGAACCCAAAGGGTAAATAGATGATGTGGTATTTATACGGCTGCCGTTAGAGTACAGGTTCAACGTGTCAGCCGAGGCATTTATCACATTTACACTGGTCGTCAGTGATGATTCCTGGGATGGCGCGTCATCGTTCTTCTTGCAGGATGCAATGACAAAAACCATCAAAAACCACACTAAAAAAACAGGCGCTTTAAAATTCATAGAATAAACAGATGCAATAATAACTGCTTTTTACGACGTTTGTTATAGGAGCAGATATTTTATGATCAGGTGCCACTATCCCCCAACAAAAAACCGCCGGCTTTGAGGCCGGCGGTCCATATAATTTATTGAATATCTTTACGCGTAGCTATTCAGCATTACCGGCATCACCAGCATCAGCACATCTTCATTTTCGTCTCCACCCTGCGGCAATAACAGCCCGGCACGGTTTGGTGTAGACATTTCCAGCGACACCTCTTCTCCGCTCAGGTTCTTAAGCATCTCTATCAGGAAACGGGCGTTAAAGCCGATCTCCAGATCATCACCTTCATACTGGCAGCTTAAGCGCTCATGAGCTTCGTTTGCAAAGTCAATGTCTTCTGATGATATATTCAGTTCACTGCCGCTTATTTTCAGGCGTACCTGGTGAGTGGTTTTATTTGCATAGATAGCTACGCGGTTTAGCGATCCAAGGAATGCCAAACGGTCGATGCTCAGCTTGTTCGGGTTCTCTTTAGGGATAACCGCTTCATAATCCGGGTAACGCTCGTCTATCAGACGGCAAACCAGGTTAATGTTGCCAAATTTAAAAAACGCGCTGGTGTTGTTGTATTCAACAGATACATTCACATCATCAGCAGGCAATGCCGACTTCAGCAAGGTCAACGCCTTTTTTGGCAGGATGAAAGAGGTTGTGCTTTCAGCCTTAGCGTCTTTACGACGGTAGCGAACCAATTTGTGCGCGTCTGTAGCTACAAAAGTAAGGTGCTGGCTGCTCAGCTGGCAGTAAACACCTGTCATTGCAGGACGCAACTCATCGTTGCTAACCGCGAATATGGTTTTGTTGATGGCTTCGCCTAAAACAGATGCAGGCAGGTTAACAGATGATGCATTTTCTACCACAGGTATTTTAGGGAAATCCTCACCGTTCTCACCACTCAGCTTGTATTTACCGTCTCCCGCGCTTATTTCTATTGCAAACGTTTTATCGTCTACCGAAAACGCTACAGGTTGTTCAGGTAACGATTTCAAGGTATCCAGTAATATACGGGATGGTATGGCAATGCGGCCATTCTCCTTAGCTTCCACCTGTAATGATGTGGTCATACTGGTTTGCAGGTCGGTGGCAGAAATGGTTAAGTTACCGTCCTTTATCTCGAATAGAAAGTTTTCCAGTATAGGCAATACTGTGCTATTGCTTAAAGCGCCGCTAACCGACTGCAATTGCTTTAGTAATGTTGTGGTGGAAACTATAAATCTCATAATGGTTGTCTAGTTTATTCAACCAAAAGTATAAAATTTAATGGGCATACTTTCGCCTCTCTTAGTAATGTTGAAAAATAGACTCCAATATCAACAATAGCCAAAGCATCTGTATTAATTGAAGCATAAATGGGTAAATTGGCAGGAAAGCAATTCAACCTTAATTATATGACATTGAATCAGCACGCTGAGTTTAAAAGAAATAATCTTATAAAAAAACTTGTATCAAATTCAAGAGCTATTATATCTAATCAAATTGCACTTCCTCTCGGCGTGAAAAAAATGAACATGATAATTAGCTGGATTGCTCATATTGAACCCATAGGGAATATCAATTTGACGGTATTTAAAGAATATATGTCAGAAACTGGCAACCTTCCGTTAGGTTCAGAACGCCTTCACTATAACCCTGAGTTTTTAAAACTTCAAGATGAGCAACTTGATAGAATAACGATCCGTTTTAAGGCAGAAGTAATTGATAAATGTTTTGAAATAATTAAAAATTACGCCGACCCGATAAGCGGCTAGAGAACAACCATCAATGGGCATACTTTCGCCTGCGGATATAATGTTGAAAAATAGCGAATATCAACACCAGGGCTATAGGAACAATATTATTGATGAGCTGCCACTGCAGTTTCTCACTCCTGATCCGTGCCCTGTCAAGCAATCTTATTTGTATCTCTTTGTTCCGTAACGATATCAGGCCCGAGTCGTCGGCCATAAAATCTGCCATATTCAGCAGCAGGTTTTTATTGCCGTAGGTTTGCCGGGTATAATGGTCATAACCCAGCGGGTATGGCGATCCGTCTGCCCCTACCTGGTTGCGCAAAATATCGCCATCGCTTAGCACAATCATTTTTGTAGGCTTGCTTTTATCAAGCACCTGTATCTTTTCGGTAATTCCCGCCGGCACCGGGCGGTTTAAAAAGTCAGATTTAAACTCACCTTCTAAAAGTACACCTGTAATTTTCTGTGGGCTCTGGAATTCTTTAGGGTCGGGCTCCTGCTCCAGCGCACGCAGCGACAGCATGTGCGGCGTGCTAATTTTTTTATTATACGGCGACGTGTTGAGTAATACCGTCTTGTTAACGTCTTTTATATCTAAAACATCAATGGTGCTTGCAAACTGGCTGGTGATGCCGTCCAGGTTTTTCACTATAGGATGCTTGCTTAGCGGCAGATACACCGGATTAAACAACCAATTCAATAACTGTATTTGCGGCTGTCCGCCTGCGTTGCCTGTTGTAACCGGTATTTGCGATGAGTTTATATCGGCTATCAGGTCATAGTTGATCCGGATACCGTAACTAAACAGCTGATCATCAAGATTAAGCTGTTTATTAAAGGCTAATTGTTCCCCGCCTTTTCCCCTCAGGCTATCCAGTTCTGCACTTACCTGGTCTATGGCCCAAATCACTTTACCGCCATGCATAATATACTGGTCTACCTTAAACTTCTCCAGTTCGGTAAAAGCTTTGTCGGGTTTGGCAATCACCAGCATGCCCAGTTTACGCAGGCTGTCAAACGGTATAGTAGTCAGGTTTACGCGGCCAACCAAATACCCGTCAGACAGGGAACGCATAGCGTCGTTCAGCTGAAGGTCGTTCAACTCACTATGGCCTTCGGTAAAACCTATCCGCTGCTTGCCTCCGAATGTTATCTTTTTTATGGCTGATGTAAAGGCGTATTCTAAATTCTGGATAGAGTTATTCAGTATCTCGTCTGGCGAAAGATTCATGTTCGCCTGCGACTCGAGTAGCTTAACCGGCAGGCTTTTGCCGTTGTAATTCACCAATGCAAACGGGAACATTATTTTCTGCTGTATCCCATCATCAGTTTTCACACTCAGGTTTTGTGCCTCTATGCCTTTTGCCTCAAGGTCCTCGTAAGTTTGCTTTTGCTGCTCCTGCGATTGCCCTTTCATAGGGTCGACGAAGGCAAATTGGAGCCGGTCGTGACTGTAAGCTTGGAGGTCGCTCAGCATGTCCCTTACAGATGTTTGGAGCCGCCTGATGCCGCCTGGGAAATTATCTCCCTGTAAGTAAACAGTCACGTTGACATTAGCTGGTAAACTATCCAGCACCTTGCGGCTGATGGGTGATATGGTGAAGCGCTTTTCTTTAGTGAAATCAAATCGTGTAAACAACTTTCCGGATGAAAGTGCCAGTGCGAACAGGATACCAAACGAACTGATAAACAAAGTATTCGTAAGCCTCTTTTGCTGTTGCCTGTGCAATGCAACAAGCGTAAGCAGCAGGAAAAAGCCAGACAGCACCAGGAAATAAATCAGGTCGCGGGTATCCAATACGCCACGACTTACCGACTCATAATGCTGCGTTATACCTAAGGCTTGTATTCCCAGGTTCTGCAAAGACAACAGTCCGCTAAGGGAATCGAAACCACTGTAAAAGAAAAAGCAGAGGAAAACAGCTATAGTAAAGGCGATAACCTGGTTACGGGTTACAGAAGATGCGAATAATCCTATTGCTGTAAAACATGCCCCAAGCAGGAACAAGCCGATATAAGATCCAATAACTGCGCCTGTATCTATATTCCCCTGTGGTGCACCTAATGTTGAAACGCTGAAGTAATACGTAAGCGTTGGCAATAGCGCAAACAAAATTATGGCAACACCGGCAAGGTATTTACCAAGTACAATTTGTACAGCGGTAAGCGGGCGGGTAAGTAACAGCTCAAATGTGCCTTCTCTGCGCTCCTCGGCAAGCGAACGCATGGTAATTGCGGGAACCAGGAACATAAAAAGATAAGGGGCAGTGCTAAACAGGCTATCTAAGCCTGCATAACCATAGGCAAGGATGCTGGTATCCGGAAAAACCCAAAGTAAAAGCCCGAGAACGAGCAGGAAAACACCAATGGTAACATAGGCTACCAGCGAGCTTAAATAAGTTGTGAGCTCTTTTTTAAATATTGGGAACACGTTGTTTATAATAGCAAGCCGTAAAGTTAAGCAGTTGCAGCTTATTAACGGCAGGCTTTTTTATTTACGGTGTGGTGTTTACTGGCGAAAAGAAGCAGAAATTACAACCAGTCAAAACGATAAGCAGCCCTTATGCCCAGTACCTTTATACGTGAGCTGCCCCAGTCTTCGTAACGCAGCGAAAAATCTATACTGCTGCGATTTTTCATAGGCACCATTAAACCAGGCCCAAGCGCAATAACTGCATATTTGCGTTTAGCGTAATTGGTTTCTATAGATATACCACCTTCACCTTCAAAGTATAAGCCATCTCCAAGGAAGTATTTTACCCCGGCCTTTACAGGTATAAAAGCACCAGCTTTATTAGGGCCTTCCTCGGTACGATAAGCATCTTTAACACGAAGTATTTGGTATCCCCCGGCTGCAGTTACACTCAGGTTTTCGCCGATGGGGTATTCTCCTTTGATAGAGGCACCTGCACCAACAGTGAAAAACTCGTTCCGGATAGCTACAGGCATGTCCAGGCCAATACTAAAAGCTTTATTGTTGTCCTGTTGATACGTATAGTTTTGCGCTTGCAACGAAGAGCAAAAACAAAAACATGTAAAAAGTAGGGCTAGGATTTTTTTCATATTAACAACAAAGCGTTGATTTGGACGTAAACTTACGAAAATGATTGCATTGCTTTTGTGATAATCAAAAAAAACGTCACCAGGCCAGTCGGTAGGCTACCCTCAGGGCAGTTTGTTTAAGCCGGCCGCTACCCCAGTTCTCGTATTTAAGGCCAACATCAAACCCCGTATGCTTACCGGTAGAGAACAGAAAACCAGGACCAACAGAAAAGGCAAAGAGCTTATCCTTGTTGTAATTGGTCTCTATCGCGGTGCCTGCCTCACCTTCTAAATAAAAACCTTCGGACAGGTAATATTTTGCGCCCGCTTTTAATGGTATATAGCCGGAAGGATCCTGCGATCTGGTGCTGCCTATGAGTGCACTTTTGTAGTAAAAGCTGGTGTAACCAGCAGTAACAGTAAGGCTTATGGATTGGCTAATAGGCACTTCGGCCTTACCGGAGCCACCAAAACCAATGTTGTAAATACTGTTTGTGGGGAAACCGAGGTCCAGGCCTATCCCAAACGCATTAGATGTAACCTTTTGCCCAAATGCGGTGACGGAAAAGAAAATTAATATTAAGGGTAGACAGTACTTCATAGCTTACAAAAGATAATGAGCCAAAGTAATACTTTGCCGATACATCTTAAATATAAATTGAAGTAAAACAAACAGGCCGCCCTTTGAGAGCGGCCTGTTTATATTGTAATTGGCTTAACTTAGAAGCTGATACCTAAACGAAGCGCAACCTGGCTGGTTGTACCGTTCTTTGACCAACCTTCGTAACGAACGCCAACGTCAAAGCCGCCATCGAAAGTGTAACCTAGGCCGGGTGCGTAGGCAAAGCCTGTCCCGCCGCCACTTTGTGTACTGAACACAGCGCCTAATTGACCTTCGCCATAAAAGCCTTGATCGAAGTAATGTTTAATACCAGCCTTCAATGGAACAAAACCAGCGCCTTTCTCGCCTGATACAGCTTTTCCGAAATCATTATAAAAGAACCTTGTATAGCCGCCAGAGATGGTAAAGAAAGTACCAGTAGCAATTGGCAGATCGTACTTTAGATCAAGGCCGCCTGCGAATGAGGATACATCGTGAGCGCTGCCAACAGGTAAACCCGCGTTTAAGCCTAAGCTAAATTTACCGGTTTCGCTGCTTGATTGTGCAAAACATGTGCTTGCTGCGCCTACTACAAACAGGATAGCAAATAGAATTTTTTTCATGACAATGGTTTTTTGAATTATAAATATTTGTTCTGAAACAGTGTTATCGGTCAATTTGTTTTTTTGAACGATAACCTCTCCCGGCAGGGTACCGCTGCCAGCTTGTTTCGGACAAAATGACGCCCAACCATACCCTGATGTTACAGCGTGGGATGAAAAAACTTAAAATAGAAGATTAACTAATTGGTTGTAAGCCGATTTATTTCGCTACAATTTGGTTGGTAAGTTCGATGAAAATACCCTCCAGCGACTTATTATTATTCGCTAACCTGATGTTACTTAAACTATCATTAGCTACAATTTCCCCTTTGTTGATAATTATAACGCGGTTGCAAACTGCCTCTACCTCCTGCATAATATGGGTAGATAGTACTACTGTTTTGGTTTTACCCAAGTCGGTTATCAACTGGCGGATGCCAATAAGCTGGTTAGGATCAAGGCCGGAGGTTGGCTCGTCTAGTATAAGCACCTTTGGGTCGTGCAGTATAGCCTGTGCCAGCCCTACACGCTGCCGGTAACCTTTTGATAGCTGTGCTATTTTCTTGTGCTGCTCCGGCCCAAGCCCGGTAAGCTCTATAACTTCAGCAATGCGCTTTTGAGGATTGTGCAGCTGATGTATGCCTGCGGTAAATCCAAGCGCTTCCTTAACATACATCTCGGTGTATAGCGGGTTACTCTCGGGCAGGTAACCAATATTCCTCTTAACCTCTAAAGGCTGTTGGCCAATGTCAAACCCGCATACAGATGCAGCGCCACTTGTGGGCGGTATAAAGCAGGTAAGCATTTTCATGGTGGTAGATTTCCCTGCGCCATTCGGCCCTAAAAAACCAAGCACACCTGTATCGGCAGAAAAAGATATGCCATCAACAGCTTTCTGGTGGCCATAAATTTTGGTGAGTGTATCTACCTTAATGCTCATAACTTCAAAGTTAGATAAATAGTCGGAAAGTACCGAAGTCAGCAAGTCGGAGAAGCAAAAAGTCAAGTCTGAAAAGCAGCACTGTCCGACTTTTCTCCCTGAACTTCGTTAACTTTTGGACTTCGGACTTTCCGACTCCACGACTTTTTAACTTTAATACTAAAAACTATCTTTGCCGCACTATGAGTAATACCACCGAAGACATTTTTAAGAATGTTATTGCACATGCCAAGGAGTATGGCTTTGTTTTTCCGTCCAGCGAGATCTATGATGGCCTCAGCGCCGTTTACGACTACGGCCAAAATGGTTCGGAATTAAAGAACAACCTGAAAACCTACTGGTGGAAGGCCATGGTGCAGATGAACGATAATATTGTTGGTATAGACTCCGCCATATTTATGCACCCAACCATCTGGAAAGCAAGCGGTCACGTAGACGGCTTCAGCGACCCGATGATTGATAATAAAGACAGCAAAAAACGTTACCGGGCAGACCAATTACTGGAGGACCGTATAGCCAGCTTAGACGAAGAAGGCAAAACCAGCGAAGCTGAAGAGTTACAGTTGGAAATGGACAACGCTTTAAAAGCCGAGAACCTGCCCCGTTTACGCGAACTCATAATTGAGCAGAATATTAAATGCCCGGTTAGCGGCACTGCCAACTGGACAGATGTACGCCAGTTTAACCTGATGTTCAGCACCCAGGTAGGCGCCATTGCTGATGAATCGGACACCATTTACCTGCGCCCGGAAACTGCACAGGGTATTTTTGTTAATTACCTTAACGTTCAAAAATCCGGCAGGATGAAGATCCCTTTTGGTATTGCCCAAATTGGTAAGGCATTCCGCAACGAGGTGATCGCCCGCCAGTTCATCATCCGCATGCGTGAGTTTGAGCAAATGGAGATGCAGTTCTTTGTTCGCCCGGGCACACAGCGCGAGTGGTTTGACAAGTGGAAAGAAACCCGCCTGAAATGGCACCTTGCCCTTGGCACAGCTCCTGAAAAGTACCGCTACCACGAACATACCAAGCTGGCACATTATGCTGATGCCGCGTACGACATAGAGTTTAACTTTCCGTTCGGCTTTAAAGAGGTTGAAGGCATACACAGCCGTACTGACTTTGATTTGAGCCAACACGAGAAGTTCTCACGCAAGAAAATGCAATACTTCGACCCGGAAGTTGACCCGGAAACAGGCAAACCTTACGGTAATTACGTGCCATACGTAATAGAGACTTCGATAGGGCTTGACCGTATGTTCCTGCTTACGCTGATCAACGCTTACGAAGAAGAAGACCTGAGCACTGAAGAAAGACAGGACAGCCGTACCGTGCTGCGCCTGCACCCTTGCCTGGCACCAGTTAAGGCAGCTATATTCCCGCTAACCAAGAAAGATGGCCTGCCGGAAAAAGCCCGCGAGATAATGGATAGCCTTAAACTCGATTTCAACCTGCAATACGAAGAAAAGGATGCTATCGGCAAGCGTTACCGCCGCCAGGATGCAATCGGCACGCCTTTCTGTATTACGGTTGACCATCAAACATTAGAAGATAACACCGTTACCATCCGCCACCGCGATACCATGGCACAGGAACGTGTTCCTGCCGACCAGCTGGATAAGATTATTGGCGATCTGGTAAGCTGGAAGAACGTTTTATAGTCATTTCTGCTTACTAAATATAAAATAAGGCCTGCAGCGATGCGGGCTTTATTATTATATTCCGGACGCTACATTATTCATCAGCAATTATTCAAACTCATTATAAAAAGCAAAATATTAGGTATATTAATCTTTAAGAATATATCTTTATCCCTCAAGTTTAATAATTTGTTTGATATTGAAGCCGGCACTGATATTAGTTGTTATCATAAACATAATTAGCACGCATGCGCTTGCCTATCAACCGGCTCAATCTGTTAATAAACTTAAGGCCAAATTACTTGCGAAAGGGAAGCAAACTGATACCGCTGCTGTAAACATCCTTAATACCATTGCTGAAGAGTTTTACGAAAGCGCACCTGATAGTACAGTGCATTATGCAGAAAACGCATTTGCAATTGCAAACAAGCTCAACTATACCCGTGGTAAAGCAGACGCGTACGTGCAGCTAGCATCCGTTAATAACTTCCGAGGCCAATATGCTGCAGGTACGGTAAATTACAATAAAGCACTGCAACTGTATCGCTCGAATAAAGACCAACTTGGTGTAAGTAAAGCGTTCATGGGCCTGGGCAGCATTCAGGATTATCTTGGCAACTACACCGTAGCGCTAAATTACTACGAAAAGGCTCTTGCAATACGCAAGCAGTTGGGCAATCAACAGGAAGTGGCTAATAGTTATGCTATTATAGGTATTACTTATGATAATAAGGGGCAGTTCACAAAAGCGCTCGACAACTATTTCAAGTCGTTGAATATTGATCTAAAGCTTAATAACCATCTTGCAGCTGCGGACAATTATTGCAATATCGGTGTGGTAATGCAGCATCTGGAGCTTTGGGACAAAGCGATGGATTACTTCAACAAAGCAAATGCTTTGTGGCTGCGCTTGGACGATAAGCAGGGTATAAGTACCATCAGCCAGAACATTGGCGAGGTGCTGATGTCGCAAAAGAAGTTTAATGAGGCAAATACTTACTTTCAAAAGGCACTTAAAGATTACCTGATCCTGGGCGACCAGGACGGCATAAGCCTGGTGTATTATGATCTCGGTATAGTAAATTATCATCTGCAAAAAACTGATTCAGCTATATTTTATCTCAAGAAGTCACTCGAGTCGGCAACTGCAAACAACATTCAGTATAACATGGCCTATGCCTACGAAGGTTTGGCACTTGTTTACAATCTGGAAAAGAGATATTCCGAAGCATACGCTCACGCGCTTTCGGCTCAGAAACTTGCCGGCAAACTACAAAGCCTGAATACACAAGCCGATGCTACACTGCAGGTAAGCAACGCATTGGCTGGTTTAAAGCAATTTGATAAAGCTTACGAGCAGCATCGCCTTTATACAAGCCTGCGTGATAGCTTAAAAAACGACGAAACGCTGCAAAAATTCGCTTCTTACAACATGGCGATAGACTTTGAGAACAGTCAAAGGAAAGCCGTAGTTAAAGAGGCTCAACTGGTAAAGAAAATAGAGCAGCAACGGGTTGCAAACACCATCTACGCAATAGTAATTGTGATTATTACCATTATGATGATCATCTATTACAATGCTAAACGTAAACAGCTAAAAGCAAATGCCATGCTTGCCGAAAAAAATAGGGAAGTGCTTGAGCAAGCAGAAGAACTTAACGGACTAAATACGCTTAAAGACAGGCTCATTAGCATACTGGCACATGACCTGCGTGCACCGCTTAGTACGTTAAGGGGAATGTTTACGCTGCTAACCCAACATGATATTACGCCGGAGGAATTTGCCGAGATGGTCCCTTTAGTATCTGGCAAACTGGAACATACCTCCGATTTCCTGGACACCCTCCTCTTTTGGATAAACAGCCAGGTGGATAACATTACGGATACGACCAAAAACTTCTGTTTAAGTGATGTAGTGAAAGTTGAATTGGAGACTTTACAAGATCAGTTAAAGCAAAAAAACATAACCGCCATCAACTCTGTAACAACCGGGCACGTGGTTATGGCAGACCCCAATTCGATAAGGATAGTGGTACACAACTTTCTTACTAATTCTATCAAGTTCTCGCATGAGAACAGCTTAATAGAAATCAAGGCTCAAGTTATAAACGGCGAAGTACTATTTATGGTGAAAGACCATGGCATTGGAATGAGTACCGATCAATTAGGTAAACTGTTTAAGCGCAAAGTGGAAAGTCAACCAGGTACAAAAAATGAGCGTGGTACGGGCATGGGCTTAATCTTTTGTAAGGACCTTGTTGAGAAGTATAACGGCAGGATATGGGCCAAAAGCGATCTTAATGCCGGCACCGAGTTGGGTTTCGCGCTCGCTTCCGCGTCATCGGTGGTAGAGAATTCACCTAAACTGGTGTAAGTTAACCTTTTGTAAACTTGCATTCATACCAAAACAATTTTAGCCCTTATAGCCTTGTGTGTTAAGCTACCAGGCTACTCAAAATGGGAATTAAAATAAAGGATCAACCTTTTTACATACAAAGCACAGCCGTGCTATTCGGGCTCGTATTAGTTGTTTACGCGTTAGCAACACTCAGCGAGATACTTATACCACTTGCATTTGCCGCATTCCTGGCGATACTGCTTAACCCACTTGCAAACCGTATGCAGAAATGGGGGGTACCAAGGGTACTTTCAATTGTACTGGCATTGTCTGTAGCGTTTATTACTGTAGCTTTAGTATTCTATTTCCTGTCTACCCAGATCATCCAGTTTGGAGATTCACTTCCTATGCTTAAGCAAAAGCTTGGCGAGGTCACCATTACTGTAAAGCAATGGATAAATACCACCTTTGGCGTTCCTATAACCAAACAGGACCAAATGGTAAAGGAAGCACTAAACAACAGCCAGGCTATGTTAGGCAAAACTTTGGGTGGCTTGCTGGGAACACTTGCTATTGTATTCCTGTTGCCGGTTTACATATTCTTCATGCTGCTTTACAAGACATTGATCCTGAATTTCCTGTACGAAGTTTTTGCCGAAGAAAACTCTACCAAGGTAAGTGAGGTACTTAAAGAGACAAAAGGTGCCATCCAAAGCTATATAGTTGGCTTGTTGATAGAAATGATAATTGTAGCTGCCATGAACTCGCTGGCACTGGTACTATTAGGTGTAAAGTATGGTATTCTGATAGGATGCATTGGTGCTATACTTAACCTGATCCCCTATCTGGGAGGTATTATAGCTATCGCTTTACCGGTGTTAATGGCAACCGTTACCAAGGATGGCTTTTCAACACAGCTGGGTGTGATAGGTGCGTATATAGTTATCCAGTTTATAGATAACAATATATTAGTACCAAGAATCGTATCGTCCAAGGTTCAGATAAACGCCTTAATGTCAATAGTTGTGGTACTGCTGGGCAATCAGCTATGGGGCCTGTCGGGTATGTTCCTGTCTATTCCTTTTGTAGCAGTACTAAAGATCATTTTCGACCGTATAGAGGAACTGAAACCGTGGGGTAAACTTCTCGGTGATAACATTCCCACTCGGCACATGGGAGAAATGCTTCGAAACAGGTTAAAAAGAAAGGCAGTATTGCCTCAAAACCAGCAGCCTTAAACAAAGATCAAAAAAAGACCCATGACATTATGGGCCTTTTTTTGATGATAATAGTGATTAGTGACTGACAGGATTGTCTCCTTTGTTTAGCGTACCGTTGGTAAACAATAAAGGGTTCACCTTTTTGGTATCTCCCTGGTATACCCAAACAATATTACCTATGTACTTGCGGAATGCGTCACTCACCTGTGCCGTGGTGAGTTTTTTTACTTCATCAACAAGCGTTATCGAACGCATCCAGTTGTTGTGCAGCACCTCGTTAGAAATAAGTGATGCAGCCTGTGCTTCGTTGGTTTCGTTCTTATAATAAAAACCTGTGAGGTAAGTGACTTTCATATTTGCTACTTCATCATTAGCAAAGCCTTTTGATTTTATGCCGTCTACCAGTTTATCAAATACGGCTATGTATTTGTCGGGCTGCGTAGTTGATACGGAAAATCTAGCTGTAGCGGTGGTGCCGGTACTGAACCAGGCCTGAGGAGCATAAGACAGGCCATTGTTGGTGCGTATATCCAAAAAATGTTTATCAGCAAAAATGCGCATTGCCACATTAAAGGCGTTATAATCCGGGGTACCGGGTGCCGGGCCGCTGGTAATTCCTTCTACATAATTTGTTGCCAGATCGCGTTTTTCAGACGAAAATGTGTTTTTATAAACACGGAAAAACTCCTTCTTAGGTGTAAAAGGAGTGCCTTGTTTAACACCGGCCAGCATTGCAGCTATTTTAGCCTCTATATCTGCCCTTGGCAGGTCGGCCACAACAACGATCACCATTCTTGACCTGGTAAGTATTTTATTGTAGTATGCCTTTGTTTCAGCAGCGGTAAGCGCCTGTAAGATAGCCACGGTACCATCCGGGTCTTTAGCATAGTCACGTCCTTTAAATGCCACTTTATCGGCGTATTTATCTATAGCTGCATCGGGCTGCGCATCGTTAGATTTCAGGTTGTTTATGGCGTCCTGTTTTATCCGCTCAAACTCTTTGGGGTTAAAGGCTGGCTGCGTAATAGCTTCGGCATAAAGCGGCCAAACTGTATTAAAATCGCTTTTGATACAGTTCATACTAATCAAAGCATAATCTTTAGTATCATAACCATATACCTGTGCGCTTACTTTATCAAGCGCATTCTTAAATGTATTTTTATCATGTTTTAGTGTTCCGCATTCGGTAAGTGCATTAATCGCCATAGATTCAATACCCATCTTTTCGGCAGGATAGTTTTGCACACCGCCCTTTATAGCAGTTTGTACGACCACAATATCGTTACCGCTTGGCTGTACAATAACCTTTACACCGCTAACTATAGTTTCATAAGGCTTATTTTGCGCCTTAGCAGTACCGGCGCCAATTATAGCTGCTATTGCAAGCAGCCCTAATAATTTTATCTTTTTCATGTCGTGTGTACTGTTACAGGTTATTTAGCTTTAAAATAGGCATTTACATTGCTGGCTTTTGCCATTTCGGGGTTGATAACCATGCCTGCTACAAAAGGCTTGTTGGTTATATATCCGTTAACATACTTAGCTATGTCAGCACGGGTAACCTTCTGGTAATTATCAGTTAGGTTGGTACCATAATCAAGGGAAGTACTGCACCACATAAAGCTTAACTGACTTGGCAGGCTTGATGGCTTTTCCATTTCGCGGCTATGGTTACGCAGCAATATGGCTTTTGCGTCGGTTAACTGTTCATCGGTATAGTAATCGGGTTTATTCCACTGGCTCACCTGGTTCGTAACTTCGGTATAACATTCTTTTAGCTTATTCGGGTTAGGCACCACAAATAAGGTTATAGCGCCTGTATAGTGGCTGGTGGTATAGCTTACACTAGCGCTGGAAGCTAAGCCTTTATCAACAAGGGCTTGCTGCAATTTTGATGAGTTTAGCCCTAAAATGGTCGAGAATACATCCGCAGCTACAGTTGATGCCGAATCGATAACGTAAGCTGGCCCTTGCCAGGCAACTTCCATGTAGGGTGTTTGAGCTATTGTGGTTTCCTTTACTATCCACTGGCTTTTATCAAGTGGTTTAAAGGGCGGTATTGGGTACTTCTCATGAGGGTTAAAGCCACTGCTGGCCCAGTTGCCAAAAATATCCTCCGCTTTCTTAAATGCGTCCTCGTGCTTTACGTCCCCGCAGATGGTAAGCAAGCTATTATTGGGGAAGTAGTACTTATCTTTGATGATCATCATCTTTTCAGGCGTAGCTGTGTTGATAATCTCGTGTACACCAATCGGCATCTTACGGGTGATCAGGTCCCCCCAAAGGCCTTTGCTTACTTCATAGTATAACTGAAAATACGGGCTGCTCTCTGCGCGCTGAAACTCACCGTCGACTACGGGCCGCTCCTTTTTCATATCTTCTTCCCGGTATATAGGAAAACGTATAGCGGCATTCATAAACTTAAGGCCTGCGTTCAGGCTGTCTTTGTCGAAAGTAAAAAAGTAGTTTACCCGCTCTACATCGGTAGTGCCGTTCCAAATGGCGCCAAGTTCCTGCGTACGCTTCAGGAACTTCTCCTGGTCGGGATAATCCTTGTTGGCTTTAAAGAACATGTGCTCAAAAAGGTGAGAGAGACCGCTATATTCGGGCCCTTCTGTGTAAGCGCCGTTCTTTACGGCGATCTCAATGGTAGCCAGTGGCACTTTGCTGTTCTCGATCACGACAACTTCAAGTCCGTTCGGCAATTTTTTCCAGAAATATCCCTGGGGGAGCTTCGGCTGGGCGACAGCACACACGGAACATAGGATTCCGACTGCGCCAGCGGTTAATAATTTGATAAGTTTGGCCATCATATCTATGGTTTGGTTTTCACCATAAATATAATCAGAAATATTCCAAAACGATGATTATAGTTGTTATTTGAATTGTATGACCACTTTTTTGTTGGACACGTTTTCCAGGAAGGGCTGGAAAATAAGCGAAGCGTTTTTTTGAGCCCGACCGAGCAGGTTCATCTGCCCGGCAGTTGTAAGCATCTTTTTCTCGGCAATTTTATATACATCCTCTACCATAGTTTTAGCTTTATTGGGGAACCAAACACCCGAAACATCATACACCCTTGATTTCTGATGATCAAGTTTTACATAGCAAATTTCCGGTTTTGGCAGTGTAACAGAAACACTGTCCTGGCCGTGCTGTACAATGTCGGCCTTTTTAACTTTTGTAAGATCTATACATGCGGTAACCTCGCCTACAGCAACAAACAACACTCTCGAATCAGGGAGTATAATATGTAGCTCCTTTTTTTCAACTACATCTTTCATTGCATATTTTACAAGTTCAAGTTTCCCCATTGATACTATGCGGGATACCATAACGTCTTCGCTCACTTCTGTCCTTGTTGTGGTAAACTGATGTTTGATGTAGAAAAACAGGAACACCAGGAAGCCGGTAATCACAAGGGCTACCAGCAAAGTAAGCGAAATGCGTGAACGGGACGTTTTAGCATGTTGATGGGTGTAATATAGCTACAACCAAAAACAGCAATGGTTTGTACCATTGCTGTTTACCGCTATATTGTAGCTTTGTTCTTCTTCAGAACTTATTTGAACTTACGCGTATGTAACGTTTAAAGTAATTGGCACGCTTAAAGCTTTAGACACTATACAGCCTGCCTTTGCGCCTTCAGCTACTTCTTTAAATTTAGCTTCGTCAACACCGTCTATTACTGATGCTTTAAGCTCCAGGTGAATGCCTTTAATTTCCAGCGCTTGCATATCCAGATCAAGGATAGCATCAGTAGTAAGGTCGCCTGGTGTAATGCCTTGCTGTGTAAGCGCAGCACCAACTGCCATTGTAAAGCATCCTGCATGAGCTGCAGCTATTAGTTCTTCAGGGTTGGTGCCAATGCCATCGGCAAAGCGGGTTTTAAAAGAATATTGTGTTTTGTTAAGGATAGTGCTTTGAGTGGTTATCTCGCCCTTGCCTTCTTGCAGGGTGCCGTTCCAATGTGCATTTGCTGTACGTTTCATGGTATAATTTTTTATGAGTTTATGCTAAGTTAGTTATCCGCTTAAATAATTAAACAGGTAAGCTGATATTTAATCTGAAGTTTACATTCAGATGCAGTGCTGCATATAAGCTGACGATGTGATTACCATTTAGCCCGCTCGTATTGCAACGGCCATTTAATTTCCTGACCCAATTGATGCGCAGCACGTAGAGGAAAATGCGGATCGCGAAGCAGTTCGCGTGCTAAAAATACCAGATCGGCCTGGCCGGTTGTGATAATAGCATCAGCCTGTTCTGGTGTTGTAATAAGCCCCACAGCACCTGTTGGGATACCTGCCTGCTCTTTAACAGCCTGTGCAAACTCCACCTGGTAACCTGGCTTTAAAGGGATACGAACCCCGGATACATTACCACCGCTGGAGCAATCGATAAAATCTACGCCTTTTTCCTTTAATATTTTCGCCAGCGCTACAGAATCATCTATTGTCCAGCCGCCTTCGGTCCACTCGCTTGCAGATATACGCACAAACAGCGGATATTCCTCCGGCCAAACTTCCTGCACAGCTTCAACGGTTTCCAACACAAAGCGTATCCTGTTCTCAAATGAGCCACCATATTCATCTGTACGAAGGTTGCTTAGTGGCGACAAGAAGGCGTTTAACAAATAGCCATGTGCACCATGTAGTTCAATCACCTTAAACCCGGCTGCAAGCGCACGCACTGTTGCTGATTTAAAATCGTCAATTATCCTTGCTATTTCACGCTTGTCGAGTTCAACCGGCGGCTGCTCCGATGCAGAAAAAGCCACCGGGCTTGGGCCAAGTGTTTGCCAGCCATTTTCGTGCTCGGCAGGTATTTGTGCTCCGCCTGTCCAGGGTTGCGAGTGGCTGGCTTTACGGCCTGCGTGAGCAAGTTGAATGCCTGCTACTGCACCTTGTTTCTCAATAAAATTAGTAATCTCCTTTAACTTTGCAATATGTTCGTCTTTCCATATTCCAAGATCAGCATAAGAAATACGCCCCTCAGGAGATACCGCTGTAGCTTCAGTAATAATTAATCCGGCTCCCCCAATTGCGCGGCTGCCCAGATGTACCAGGTGCCAATTATTAGCAAATCCATCAGTGCTGGAGTACTGGCACATTGGCGACACTACTATCCGGTTACGCAATTCAATACTTTTGATTTTTAAGGGAGAAAAAAGATGCGGCATGTCAGATTGTTTTTTTGCAAATATGAGAAGTAACAACCACAGCAGTCTCACGGTTTTGTAAAATAGGCCTGTGCAGCAGATTGCCGCGTAAATGAACATTTATGGGTAATTTACGTTACCTTGCCAACGCAGTTAATTCTTGTGTTCACCCCTGACAACCCAATAATTTGACTACTTACACTACACTCATTATACTCAGCGGACTGGTAATCTTCAGCTACCTGTTTGACCTGATCGCAGGAAAAACCAAGATACCGTCGGTGATATTGCTGCTATTCCTGGGCATTGGCATTCGGCTGGTGGTAGATTATTTCCAATTGTTAAAGTTCAATTTTACACCGCTGCTACCCGCTTTAGGTACACTGGGGCTTATACTTATCGTATTTGAAGGGGCGCTGGAGCTTAAGTACACCAAAGATAAAAATGCTGTCATCAAACGATCTTTTATATCAGCGTTAAGCATACTGTTATTTACGGCATTGCTAATAACCGCGGCATTTTACTACATCACCGGAGAGAGTATATACAAATGTTTTATTAACGCTATACCATTTTGCGTGGTCAGCTCTGCCATTGCAATTCCATCGGCTTCAGGGTTGGATAAAGACAAAAAGGAGTTTATCATCTACGAGTCCTCCTTTTCAGATATCCTTACGGTAGTGTTATTTAATTTCATGATCAGCAATACCCACATTAATTTTGGATCATTTGCTAAGCTGGGGGTAGAACTTACGCTGATATTGTTTGTCGCTGCGGGCTCGTGTCTGCTTTTGCTTTATTTGATTGGCAGGTTGAGCCACCATATCAAATCGTTCCTGGTTATCTCAATACTGATAATGGTTTACAGTATCGGGCAGTCATTTCACCTGTCTTCACTCATCATAGTGCTGGCGCTGGGCTTGTTCCTTAATAATGCGCGTCAGATAAACTTTAGCTGGTTCCGGAAGTTTTTTATCTATCCTACCCTTGGGCATGATATCAAACAGTTATTCCAGTTGTCTGCAGAAAGTGCTTTTCTCATCCGCACCTTCTTCTTTATCATATTCGGCTATACCATGGATATCATTCAATTACAGAACTGGACGGTACTGATCAACGGAGGCATTGTACTACTATCCATTTACCTGGTGAGGTTCCTATACATCAAACTGGTTTTAAAAACAAGCTTGATCCCAGAGCTGGTACTCATCCCACGGGGTTTAATAAGCGTGTTGCTGTTTTATAATATTCCTGTAGACCTTAAACTACCTGAGATTGGCACTGGGTTATTATTCGTGGTGATACTTGGCACCAGTGTTATCATGAGCCTGGGGCTGCTTGGCACCAGTCGGCCACCAAATACACAGGAATTTCACGACGTTTAATTAACGGGGTTTTGTACTATCACGGCGTACCTAAAGCGACAGGCAGTATTTTCCCATTGAAAAAGCGATGGCCTGTAAGCGCGAAATCGGCAATGTATTTACCCATTTCAAAAGCCATTACCGGCGACTCGTAACCCGGGAAAGCCTGCTCGAGCATTTCCGTTTGAGCTGAACCGAGCGCCAGGCAGTTCACCTTAATGCCCTGGTCTGCTAACTCAAGTGCCAAACATTCGGTTAACGTATGCAACGCTGCTTTACTGGCCGAGTAAGCAGCGAGCCCGGCGAACTTTGCACTTCCCTGGAAACCGCCCATGCTGCCTATGTTCACAATGTGCGACCCATTTACCATCTGCGGCAGTAAGCTTTGTATAATGCGCACGTGGCCCAGATAATTGCTTTGCAGCATTTCTACAAAGTCCATTTCGAGCAACTCGGCGAAAGGTTTATTGATGAGTACTCCGGCATTGTTGATAAGCGCATCAACACGCCCATCTAAGTTAGATGCGATGAACTGCGTAAGTCCCGCGTAATCGTCATGCACAATATCAAACGCTATTGCATATAATTCACAGTCGGGGTTTAGGCCTTTTGCAATCTCCAGCAAGCGCTCCAGCTTGTCCTGCGAACGGGCAAGCGCTATAACCTTGTGTTTTCCGGAGAGTATAAGCTCCAGCACTGCTTCAAAACCAACACCACTGCTGGCACCTGTTATAATAATGTTCATCAGACTTAGTTCAAAACGAAAATATCATTTGTCAATCAAACCACCAACTTCTCTTCCACCGGATGTTTAATAAGGTACAACCCATCGGTGATCAGCTTTTTATATTCCGGTTCGTTGGCTGCCTTATTTTCAAGAAACTGCCGGATTTCTGCCGCCAGTGCAGGTTCAACATCCTCATGATCTAAAAGTTCCAGTATTTCCAAAGCGCACAGCCAGTCGTCGTGATGGTTCTTTTGCAGCATGCGCCAAACATTACCCAGGTAACCCAGATCGCCGCCCTTTTGCCTGCGGTTACGCACCTGCTGATAAAGGTTGTGCAACTCAATAGTCCGTTGGTCATATGTTGGATGGTGCGTGCTGGTGGCTGATTTGTAAACCACTTCCAGGAAAGCATCTTTATCGGCAGCGCCGCAAAACACTGAAGTTATTTTTTGACCAATAGCCATATCATATGTTCCCCAGGATGGATCAAATAGCACATTGCCGTCACTGTCTTTCACCGTACAATCGGTAAAGCTAATCAGCAGGTTTTTTTGTTCTTCTGACAATATATCTTTTACGTTGCCAGTTACCATAATACCGCTTTCAAATAACAATTGCGTTGATTCGCCTTTAATTAGCCCAAGCTTTTGAAGTTCTTCCGCACTTAAATCTTCTAAAGGCTTTTCATAACCCTTTAGCTTGCCTACAGGAGAACTAAAGCCATCCTTATGATAGCTTTTTCCATGGCCTTTTAGTTGTTTATTGTTTACTGACAATGCCGAAGGACCAGCCGTTTTTACAAAAAACACATCTCCGCTCCCATCCTCTTTATACTCCTGGAAAGTTCCTGAAACCTGCAGGCTAGAGCTGTACACTGCCGTACAGGTGTTCTTGCTTTCAACCGCTTTGGAAAGCCCGTATGCACCACCGCGACGAAACGACATGGTATCGGCAAAGGTTTCCAGCACATCTATCAGGTTCTGGAAGGTTGGTGTTACAAAAAGCTGTGGCTGAGGTTTGGTGATGTCGTAAGCGTATTTTACCGCGTCGATAGTATAAGGGATCTTTTTCACTTCGGCCATCATGCAGCTGGCACTCTCCCCTATGGATGACAGTAACCCTGCCCCGTATATCTTAGGATCATTCAGAATACCTATTAAGCCGTACTCCACCGTCCACCAGTGCAACCGGCTCAGCAGCGCCATTTCAGATGGCTGGCCCATGTTTTCCTGCTGCCAGGCAACCCGCTCTTCCGCCCTTTTAAGTTCTTCAGCATCAGCATCCGGCATCTCTTTTAATATCGACAGTGCACGTATAGCCTCGTAAAGCTCAAAATCCTGCGCGCTGAACATTGCTTTTGCCCCTATCGATCCAAAATAGCTCAGGTACTCATGGTAATCTTTATCGGCAATAATTGGCGCATGGCCTGCAGACTCATGAATGATGTCCGGCGCTGGCGTATACTCTATGTGGTGAAGCTGCCTTATATCTGCTGCTATAACCAACACCCGGTAAGCCTGGTACTCCATAAACGCGGCAGGTGGTATAAAACCATCTACCGTTACTGCGCCCCAACCTATTTTGCTTAAGGCGTTGTTCATTTCCTGCAGATCCGGTATCTTTTCTATGGTCAGCCCGGCTTTCTGCAAACCGGGGATGTATGGGTAATAAGCAACATCTTTTAGATAACTATAGTTCTGACGCATTACATAACGCCATACGGCGTGGTCTACAGGCGTATAATGCTCGTAATGCTGATCTACAATAAACTGCTTTAAATGCGCCGGAAGCGCTGCTACCTGCGGATTACCAAAATCATTAAACCGGCTCATAAAAGAGGTATTAATTGGTGTTTAACAGAAAAACAACAAATAACCGATTATGATTTGATAGAATAAACTTTTAGAATATTATTCTACTTTCTTATTTGTTAACAGAATTAAATTTCGATTTTGGTAAACCCTCCTCAAGCCGGCTTGGCCTGATAACATAATAGACACCAAAAACAGCAACAATAATGGAAATTAGGTAAAATGCCATAGGAAGGAACACTGCCAGGTCCATATTCATTGGGAAAACATGGCTAAGCTGCGCGAAAACTGTCTCCCGTATTCCTGCTCCGCCCACACTTATAGGAATGATAGTAGCAAGCGCTGAGATAAGGAAAGACAATAAATAAGGCGAAAACTTACCGGTAAAACCCTGGCCAAAAAGGATACATATAATTGCAATAACCTGTAGCGATTGTACACCTATCGCTTTCAGATGGCCCTCAAAAAAGTAGTGCGTGTACTCCCTGAAAAATTTATAAGCAACAAAATAATATATAGCAGAAGCTGCAACAAAAATCCCTAGCGGTATGCCTATATGGATGTCTATCTGCGGTATTAAAAAAATAAGTGCTACAGTAATAAGCCCTATTGCCCATAAGCCGCTTAACCTATCAAACATTATAGCCCAAAAAACTTTCTTCGCAGGCAATTTATAAGTTTTGTTGAGCAAGTATATTTTGTAGCCGTCGCCGCCGATGCCGCCGGGCAGCAGGAAGTTGTAAAACAATCCCAACAGATAAAGCCTGAAATTAAACCGGGGATCAAGGTTGAGCTTTATAGATTTAAAGTAGCTGGAAAGACGCCACGAAGAGATTACCATGGATACAAAAAAGCTTACCAAGGCAGCAAGCATCCACCAATAATTGGCATGGAACAGGCGATATTTTACTTGCTTCAGCGGAACCTTACTGAACACATAATACAACAATACGGAAGTAACAGCAAATTTAAGCACCACTTTGGTTACGCTCCAGGCAGTGTCTTTCCAGGTTTTTGGTTGCAGCGCTTTCTCTGTTTCCTCAACCTCTGTTTCAGCTAGATCTTTCATGCGGCGCAAAGGTAATCATTAACGGCATCTACCGCAATGTGCTGTTTAATGTATGCTTTTCATAAAGCTATCTTGCTTAAGATCGTGCGCAAACTTTTTTGAAAAAAGCTGTGAACCGCGCAAATTCAGGTGTTCGGCATTGTAAAAATATCGCTTATCAAAACTAATTTCATCAGCCGAGTAATCGTATAACGGTATATCATATTTAGCGCTAAAACGCTTTATTAACTTAAACAACTCCGGCCTGTTAGCCAGATAGCGCTGTCCGCTAATGTATTCGGGAGTATAAACAAATATAACCTTGGTGCCATTCCGTTTACATTCCTGCAGGTACCTGTCAAACAGATTTATGGCTTGTTTATCAAACTTAATATTGTAAGTGCCTTTTATTGAGCCCCCCTCGGCAAAGGCATCAACATATTCTGCTTCTATTCCCTGGTAGCCGTTAACGCGGTCGGCTTTATTTGGGTACTTACCCGTTGATAAAGAAAAAGCCAGGTGAATAGGAGCTGTTTTACCGTAGTAGCGTGCAAGCGGCAAATAATAATCAGCCTTGGTATAGCCCGCGTAATTCATTGTGTGCTTAGCAACCAGGGTGTCCCATAACATAAAAGGCAGAAACTGATCCGGATCAAATAGATCGTCTCGTTTTTGAAAGGTCATAAAGTCGAGCGAGTGGATGATCACTTTTGGCTTTTTATTATATTTAAGCAGAAGGTGGTGTCGCAAATATTGAATATCAATGGGGTAAGCATTTAAGCCAAAATTGTATGCCGATTGGTGCAATGAATCAGAAAGAATTTCGGGATCAATATGTACGAACGCGCGTGATGCACCATATATCCAAACTTTAGCATTAATCTTACCCGCATATATCTCCTGCCATACCTGGCTTTCTCCTCTTTTTAGTTTGCGTAAGTTGGTAGATAAATAGCTATCTACAGCGTAACACAGCAAAACAATGGGAGCTATAAACAACAGAAACTTTAATATAAACCTCTTCATTAGAATTGAAAATAGATAAAGTTCTGCGCTAAGCCGGCAAACAGAAAGATAAGCACCAACGACCCGTAATAAAAAGCCCATCGCACCGGTGCCGGCCACCTGGGCACCAGTTTAGAAAGCGCATGTTCACCATCTTTACCTAACCATTCCAATACAAGCAGGTAGCCGATGAATATAAAAGTATGCTGAACCAGGTTCATCTTATCAAATACAGGCGACGTAAATAAACTTGCTGAGAATAACGACCGGTAAATGTCTCCTGCCTGCGCTACCGACTCACTACGAAAAAGCACAAAGCTGAGCATCACCAGGATAAAGGTTCCTAACATCGAAACAAACTCTTTAAACGTTGGCAGCAGCCTCCCTTTTGTAAGCTTTTTCTTTTTGTTAAAGCTGCCCTTTAAGATAAGCGGGATGTAAAAGCACCCGTGTAAAAACCCGAACAGTACAAAAGTCCAGTTTGGGCCATGCCAAATACCTATTAATGTAAAGTTGATGAGTATGGCCAATATAATTCCGGCTTTATCATAATCGCGCAGCCAGATGTTCAATGGTGTAAAAACATATTCGGTAAGCCAGGTAGTGAGGGAGATGTGCCACTTCCTCCAAAATTCACCAATGTTCTGCGAAAAGAAAGGGTAATCAAAATTACGGGTAATGTTTATACCGAGTAGTTTAGCCAATCCCATAGCCATATCTGAATAGCCCGAGAAATCAGCATATATTTGGATGGTATACAGGAATAAACTGATGATTATAGAACTTGCAGGTAGCGTATGGTACTTTGCGAAAACGCTGTCGGTAATCAGCGCGCAATTATCAGCCACTACGGTCTTCTTAAACAATCCCCATAATATCTGCCGCAAGCCATCTGTTGCCATTCCTTCTTCAAACACACGCTTCTTTTGTAATTGAGGCAATAAAAACCCGGCTTTATCTATCGGGCCGGACACCAGGCTAGGGAAAAAAGCCGCGAATGTGAAAAATGAAAGCCAATCTGTAGTAGGCTGTATCTTACGCTTATTTACATCAAAAAGGTAACTCAATAACCTGAAGGTGTAAAAGCTTATACCCAGTGGAAGGATGATATTAAGCGTATGCGTACTCCACTTACTGTTAAAACCAGAAAATAAACTAAGAAACGAGCTAACAAAGAAGTTAGCATACTTAAAATACGCCAGCAAGCCTATGGAGGTAATAATGCCCAAATTAACAAACAATCGTCGCTTTTTTGGATCTTCTGTGTTGCCGACGTAATAGCCAAGTGTATAATGCAACGCCGTAGAAAATATTAGCAGCCACAGTAACCGCCAGTCCCAATAACAATAGAACGCGTAGCTGGCCGTTAACAACACAACATTCTGCAAGCGGCCGCTTGCTTTAAATACAAACCAATAGAGCGTAAAAACAATAATAAAAAACGCCGCAAAGGCTTGTGAGTTAAAAAGCATGTCTGCTGTAATTATACAAAGTTTTTAGCCGGGCAAACATGCCTTTGTTCATCTAAATAACATATCTTAAATGAGTGCCCCTAATCTCTGAAAATAACGGTATTTTTGCGGCAAATTTCTTAAACTATGGGAAAGGTAAAAGTAGGATTAGTGCAGATGAGCTGCACAGCAAACAAGCAGGAGAACCTGGACAAGGCTATTGCAAAGGTGCGTGAAGCTGCTGCACAAGGCGCGCAGATAGTTTGCCTGCAGGAGCTTTTTACGTCGTTATACTTTTGCGATGTAGAAGATTATGATAACTTTAAGCTGGCTGAGCCTATTCCTGGCCCGTCGACCGATGCCCTGTCTGCCGTTGCTGCGGAATTGGGTGTGGTGATCATTGGTTCTTTATTTGAAAAACGTGCTCAGGGTGTATATCATAACACTACCGCTGTGCTTGATGCTGACGGTACCTACCTTGGCAAGTACCGCAAGATGCATATCCCGGACGATCCTGGCTTTTACGAAAAATTCTACTTTACTCCCGGCGACCTTGGTTACAAGGTGTTTAAAACCAAATTTGCCACTATAGGTGTACTAATCTGCTGGGACCAATGGTACCCGGAAGCTGCGCGTATTACCGCGTTAATGGGTGCTGAAATATTATTTTACCCTACAGCCATCGGCTGGGCTTCCAGCCAGGACGATATTACCAACACCGAGCAATATAACGCGTGGCAAACCATCCAACGTTCGCACGCGATTGCCAACGGTGTACACGTCGTAAGTGTGAACCGTTCAGGTGAAGAAGCAGGGCTGCACTTCTGGGGTGGATCGTTCGTTTCCAACCCGTTCGGTACGGTAATGTACCAGGCACCACATCATGAAGAAGACATAAAGGTATTAGAACTGGATACTGATAAAAGCGATTACTACCGCAGCCACTGGCCGTTCCTTCGCGATAGAAGAATAGACAGCTATCAGCCGATCACAAAGCGACTGCTCGACAACGACTAATTACCCTACACGTCATTGCGAGGTACGAAGCAATCTCCCTTTAGAGTAACTAAAGAGCGTGATCTTGAGATTGCTTCGTACCTCGCAATGACGCACTTTACACAGCTCATGACTAACATTTCATCAAACATAAGCATGCCGGTTTCCGCCGGTTTCCATTTCCCTGCCGAGTGGGCGCCCCATACCGCTACCTGGCTTAGCTGGCCGCATAAAGAAGCATCATGGCCGGGCAAACTGGGTATGATCTACGGTAAGTATGCTGAATTTATCAAAGTGCTTACAGAAGGCGAGATCGTGCGAATCAACGTGGTTGATGAGCAAATGGCTGCATTTGCAAAACAGCAACTGCAGGTTGTTGGTGCGGACCTATGCAAGGTGGAATTCTTTGAGTTCCCTACCAATGACGCCTGGTGCCGCGATCACGGGCCTGCTTTCCTGGTAAATTACGAAACTAAGGAAAAAGCAATAGTTGACTGGGGATACAATGCCTGGGGCAACAAGTACCCTCCGTATGACCTGGATGATGTGATCCCTACCCGTATAGCGCACCACTTTAACCTACCCGTTTACAACCCGGGTATTGTTATGGAGGGTGGATCCGTCGACTTCAACGGAGCTGAAACTGTGCTTACTACAACGGCTTGCCTGCTTAACCCTAACCGCAACCCGCACCTTAATCAGGAGCAAATAGAAGGCTACCTGCGTAACTATTACGGTGTGGAGCAAGTACTTTGGCTCGGCGAAGGCATCATAGGTGACGATACCGACGGCCACATAGACGATATAACCCGTTTTGTTAACCAAGACACAGTGGTAACCGCCGTTGAAGAGAATAAAAACGACGAAAACTACCACATCCTACAGGAAAACCTGCAAACGCTAAAGACAATGCGCTTGCTTAACGGCAAACAGCTAAACATTATCGAGCTGCCAATGCCTGATCCTGTTATATACGATGACCAGCGGTTACCGGCATCATACGCCAACTTCTACATTGGTAATGCCGCGGTAGTAGTTCCTACCTACCGTTCTAAAAATGACGACAAAGCGCTGGACATTATCCAAAGCTGCTTTCCGGACAGGAAAGTTGTGGGCATCGACTCAACAGATATTATTTGGGGTTTGGGGAGCTTTCACTGCCTGAGCCAGCAGGAACCGGCGGTGTAACCCCATTGCAAATTCCCCTTATAAATGGCGGCTGTTGTAAATGCAATAGCCGCCTTATTTTTTCACCGACGTTTTCTCCCCCCTTACCGACTTCTTTAATTACATTGCCAGTAATCCGTTTGAGGATGCGTTAACTTACAATAGATTTGGTTAACAATAAAATTTACAAATATCATGTCCAACAATATAGATATCAAACCTAACAAAGCCAATGGCAAAGTTATGTTCGGAGCAATACTGCTCCTCGTAGGCGGCTTCCTTCTGCTTAAACAATTAGGCCTGTTCTTCCTGCCCGATTCATTAGACCTTTGGCCACTTTGGCTTATTTTCTGGGGCCTGGTTATTGGCGCCCGTAACAACTGGCAAAAAACATCATGGCTGGTATTAACTGGCTTGGGCACTATCTTCCTGTTAACCGAGAACCTGCACAACTCCAGCGGTGTTGTTTGGCCTTTAGCTTTCATCGGCCTGGGTATATGGATCATCATGAGGAAAAAGCATGATCACACCATTGTTAAAGATGCAGATTACTGGGATCGCAAGTACCGCACCGGTCCTTATGCTGAAAAACCGCTTGCCGATTTCGGCGACGCTTCAACTGCAGAAGGCCCCGCGACAGATGTTCCGCCTGTAGAGCCTGTAACAGGCGGCAGTGTACCTCCACCATCATACGACGACGTATTAGATGCCACAGCCATTTTCGGCGGGGTGAACAAAACCATATTCTCTAAGAACTTCCGCGGAGGCGATATCACCAACATATTTGGCGGCAGCGAACTGGACTTTACTCATGCTGACATAAACGGCATGGTGTATATAGACATTACACAGGTATTCGGTGGTACCAAGATCATCGTTCCGGCTAACTGGCAGGTAGTGTCAGACATCTCGGCCATCTTCGCCGGCACAGACGACAAACGCATCAAGAGCATGCGCCCTATCAATGCCGATAAGGTGTTGGTTTTAAAGGGTGTATCGCTATTTGCAGGTGTAGAAATACGCAGTTATTAATAAGCATAAACTATCAGTCACATAAAACTCTCGCTATTATGAATTGGTACGTAGCAAAATTGGTTTTCAGGGTGATAAGTGGCAACGGCGATCACAATGCACAGTTTGATGAGCAGCTCCGCCTGATAAACGCAGACACCGAATACCAGGCATTTGAAAAGGCCAGCAACATTGGCCATGCCAACGAGGACAGCTTCCTGAACGCGCAAAAACAAACCGTTAAATGGCAGTTTATTGATGTTGCTGAGCTTAATGCCATTGGCACACCAACCGACGGTGCCGAACTGTACTACAACATACACGAAACACCTGACCCGGAACTGTACATTGCCTGGGCACATCATAAGTCGGCTTTGCTGGGCGTAAAAAATTAATAATTTAGTAAATACGTTTTGGCATCTACACAGCTATCACCAGGAAAACTATTCGGAGCGTTCGCCATCAGCGGAATTGTTTGGGCAGCCCTGCAAGCCTACATTTTGCATAGTTTCGGCTTTTTCTGGGTGGTGTCGGCTGCAGATGCCGGTCTTAGCGCTGTACTGCTGTCGGTAGCGTGCTGGCTCATCAACAATAATCTGCGCTACTACCAGCCGGATAAAGGCAGCTACATTTATCTGTTGGTTTGGTGCGGTGCTCTAGCGTTTGGTTGTGCTACAGGCTGCCGCTACATTTTACCGCTATTTAACTTTGGCGGCGTTTATGATAATTTTTTGAAGCAATCTTTGGTTATACGCGTATTTACAGACTTCCTGGCAATTGGCTGGATGGCCATGATCAGCGCGCTGTTTTACTCGCAGCTTGACCAGAAAAGAACCGAGCAGCGCAAAACCGAGGCAGAAAAACTTGCCCGCGATGCCGAATTGTATAATCTGCGCCAGCAACTGCAACCCCACTTTTTATTTAACAGCCTCAACTCTATCAACGCGCTTATCGGCTTTAAGCCCGAACTTGCCCGTAAAATGGTGCAGCAACTGTCGGATTTCCTTCGCGGCACGCTTAAAAAAGATGATAACCTGCTGGTGCCTTTGAGCGACGAACTCGCGCACCTTAACTTATACCTCGATATTGAAAAAGTAAGGTTTGGCCACCGCCTGCAAACCGAGATAAGCTGCGACGGCAACTGCGAAACCGCGTTACTGCCGTCATTATTGCTTCAGCCTTTGGTAGAGAACGCTATTAAGTTTGGCTTGTATGACACAACCGGGGAAGTAACCATCAGTCTGCGGGCCGAAATGGATGAACAATACCTGGTTATTATGATACAAAACCCTTATGATGCCAAAACATCAAGGCCGCGCAAAGGCACCGGATTTGGCCTTAGCGGGGTGCAGAGGCGATTATATTTGATATTTGCGCGTAACGATTTGATGGAAACACACGCGAATGATGATATATTTACAACCATAATAAAAATACCGCAGCAATGACACGCGTTTTGATCATAGATGATGAGCCTCTGGCCCGGATGGTTGTACTGGAATACCTGCAGGACTTTAAAGATAAGATAGAAGTATTACAGGAATGCGGCGACGGCTTTGAAGGCCTTAAAGCTATACAGCAGCTACAGCCTGATCTCATCTTCCTGGACGTGCAGATGCCCAAAATAAATGGTTTTGAAATGCTGGAGCTGGTAGAGAATCCTCCGGCAGTAATATTTGCCACAGCTTTTGATGAATACGCCATTAAAGCTTTTGAAGCACATGCGGTAGACTACCTGTTAAAACCTTTCAGCAAGGAACGTTTTAACAAAGCAATAGAGAAGTTCTTAGCTCAGGCTGCCGCTACGCCAGGCGTTGTAAAACCTACAGCAAGCCTGCTGGAAGAAGCGGGCCAATCTCCCGCGCAAAACGAGCGCATTGTTGTAAAAACCGGCACTAAAGTAAAAATTATAGCCGTGCAGGACGTAGAGTACCTGCAGGCCGATGACGACTACGTAAGCGTAATAACAGCCGAAGGGGCGTTTCTTAAAAATAAGACCATGGCGTTCTTCGAAAAGACGCTGGACCCGCGTCAATTTGTTCGCGTACACCGCTCCTACATAATCGCCATACAACAAATCACCCGTTTAGACCCTTACGAGAAAGACAGCCATCTGGCTATCCTTAAATCGGGCGCTAAGATCCCCGTTAGTAAAACGGGTTACGTTAAGCTGAAGCAGGTGTTGGGAATATAATTTCGTAAAGCGCGTAAAAAAATTAAGAAATTTCTTGATTCATCAGAAACATTGCTTATAATTGCATCGTGAAAACAACAACAATACAAAGCTTTATACCGCACCCGAAGTATCGGAGGGGATAGCTATGTATTGAGTAGTATAATAAATACATTAAAATCCTCTTAGGCTTCTTAAGGGGATTTTTTGTTTACAGAGCATTTTCAGGGTAGTATATCAATTGGTCAGATTACCACATTTGGGATGTGGAGGCTCCCGGTTCGAGTCCGGGCTACCCTACTGATTATAAAGGACATATAGCTTGATGATGAGAGCAGCACCCTTGTACGGTGTCGGTTAAAGGTTCGAGTCCTTTTATTTCCACACTTTGTTTTTCTTGGTCAATGATGTCAATTTTTTAAATACAGCATGATCAATGATACTCATGCCGGGAAACGGTACATCAGTAAGTTTAAGCTCTGCTGACTAATCTTTCCTGAGTTCTTAACCCGTAATTTTATGGGCCGGGGAAACTATTCATATAATAAAGAAAATTCTTTATACACCAACCACGTTGTTCTTCTTATAACATCCTCAAATTGCAACACTATTTCAACTTCAATTCTTGCCATTGTTGGTGTTGTCACCAACGATTTTGTTATGGTATTGACACCCCCTGCATCAATGCCGGATAACATATCTTGTAATGCTACCAGATTACTGCCTTTCTACCTACCGCCGGTTTGTTGGTGACAACACCAACAAAGCACTAACATACCTTTCTGGAAGACGATAAAACTCTGCTGTGAAATATTCGAAAAGAACCATATCCCGCCGGATTTTGATGTGGTAAACAAAGAATATGCCTTTAAGAATTAGAGAGAGCTTATTACCTGTCGCTGGTTTGTTGGTGACAACAACGGCAGGAATCAGCTGTTAAACTTTTTTTCAAAAGCCGACAAACTCCCACATTCTTTTAAATTTTTACCCTTCTTATCAATTATATAAATATAATCTTCATCGTGCCCAAATTCATTCTCAGAAAGGAATTTCTTAACTGAAGATGTTAAACGCTGCAAATTTTCTTTAGATGTATCACCGCCTTCAGACCTAACAACCTTTTCTATTTGGCCCCAAATGTCATTTACTCTATTAGGGAAAGAAAAGGTATGTAAGATAGCATCTACATAATGGCTTATCTCTTCTGTTATATCGTATTTAGACATATTTGTAGGTATTAGCGATGATTAATAATGCTAGGATGCAATTTTCGCCATTGTTGGTGTTTTCACCAACAATTTAATTAGTTAAGGGAAAATTACAGCTTATTTCCGCAATGCGAGTATGGAGTGATCGCTAGTGCTCTTTTTTATGATATTACCTAATACGCCCAGTCCCGTGACCTCCATCTCTACCAGGTCGCCGGGTTGCAGCCACTGCGGCTGGTAGTTCGGATCATTCAACAGGCCTGTCCCGTTCAGTTCCAAAAAGCAGCCGGAGCCAACCGTGCCGGATCCTATTACATCGCCGGGCAACACATCGCACCCGTAAGCGCAACGTTCAATTATTTCGGCAAAGGTCCAGTTCATATCGGCCATATTGCCGCGGCTTACTTCTTTACCGTTTACATGGCAAAGCATTTGCAAGTTGTAGGCGTTACCTATATGGCCTTCGGGCGCAGCAACCTTATAGGGCTCCAACTCGTCGGGCGTCACCAACCATGGGCCAGTTACCGTGCCGAAGTCTTTGCCTTTGGCGGGGCCGAGGTTCAGTTTCATCTCGTCCATTTGCAAGGTACGCGCGCTCATATCATTCATGATCATAAACCCGGCAATGTAGCTGTCGGCATCTGCGGCCTTTATGTTACGGCCTTTTTTGTTCAGCACTACAGCAACTTCCAGTTCAAAATCAAGCTGCTCAAAATGGTCGGGCATGCACTCTACCTCGCCCGGCCCTTGTATACTGTTATGGTTGGTGAAGTAAAACACGGGGAACTGATCAAACTCCGGTGCCATCTCCACGCCGCGGTTTCGACGGGCAGTTTCCACATGCTGGCGAAAAGCATAAGCATCCCTGCAGGAGGTTGGGTGCGGCACAGGTGCCAGCAACTCGTAAAAAAGCTCCTCTTTGGCCTGCATCTTACCAGACCGTATAGCCTCATCCACCCGTTTGGCATGCTCCATCAATTCGTCGCCACCCCACAAAAACTCACTCATACTATCCGGAATCAGTTTATCGCAGGAGTTAAGATTATAGATGTGCCCGTTGATGTACACACCTAAATGCTCTCGGTCTTCAGTTTTGTAGGATACCAGTTTCATAGATGAATTATTTAAGTTGCTTGCGTGTAAATCAAACATAAACATTTTACGCTTGTTCAGGTAAATATTATGCTTGCATACTATTTTTATTCGGCATAGATTTGTTAAACCAATTATGAGCATCCGTAAAGAATTCTATTTCTCGCTTGGCCTTACGTCAATGAGTAATGCTTCATCGTTCCGCAATGCGGTGCTTGCCAAAATAGTGCTGGCACAGTATTAAGCTGCGCACCTTAAAGCGTTGCTAAGGCGATGCGCCTAACGCTATTCCCCTGATTGTTTTGCCTGGCTGCAGCAGATAATGCAGCAAACATTAAAGTCTTTTATTTAAAATACAAGAGCTATGCCTATTTACCACAGCTTAGGTACTATTCCGCATAAGCGGCATACCCAGTTTCGTAAGCCCGATGGCACGCTGTACGCCGAGGAACTGGTATCTACCGAAGGTTTCTCCAGCCTGTACTCGCTGGTGTACCACGCCTATCCGCCTACTATTGTAAAGGCGCTGGGCGAGCCATACTCGGTAGAGCCAAAAATTGCACGAGAAAAACACCTTAAACATACCAGCCTTATAGGCTTTGATATTGCCCCGGCAGACGATTACCTGCAAAGCCGCAAACCTGTTTTGGTAAACAGCGATCTGCATATATCCCTTGCAGCGCCACGCCAAAGCATGACGGACTACTTCTACAAGAACAGCCAGGCAGATGAGGTAATATTCGTCCATGTGGGATCGGGCACGTTAAAGACCGGGTTCGGCAAGATCAAGTTTGCGTATGGCGACTACCTGGTAGTGCCGCGCGGTACCATCTACCAACTGGAGTTTGACACGCCGGATAACCGCCTGTTCATAGTAGAAAGCTTTAGCCCTATACGGTCGCCAAAGCGCTACCGTAACCAGTATGGGCAGCTAATGGAACACTCGCCTTACTGCGAACGCGATATAAAACGGCCAACCGACCTGGAAACCCATGACGAAAAAGGGGATTTTAAGATCCTGATAAAAAAGCAGGGGCTTATTTACCCTTACGTATACGGCACTCATCCGTTCGACTTTATTGGCTGGGACGGCTTCCATTACCCATGGGCTTTTTCCATACATGATTTTGAGCCGATAACCGGCCGAGTTCACCAACCGCCACCGGTGCACCAAACATTTGAAGGCAACAACTTTGTGATCTGCTCCTTTGTGCCGCGCAAGTTCGATTATCATCCCTTATCTATACCCGCGCCCTACAACCATAGTAACGTAGACAGTGACGAAGTTTTGTATTACGTGGACGGTGACTTCATGAGCCGCAAAAGCGTGGTTAAAGGCCAGATAACACTGCACCCGGGCGGCATACCGCACGGGCCGGCGCCGGGTTCAGTAGAGAAATCTATAGGCAAGGAGTTCACCGATGAACTTGCCGTGATGATAGATCCCTTTCGGCCGCTAATGCTAACGGAAGACGCGATAAACATAGAGGACGAAAATTATTACAAAAGCTGGGTGGTTTAGAAGGAGAGAGTCAAGAATTAAGAGTCAGGAATCAAGAGAACAAGAGTAAAGAGTAAAGAGTAAAGAGTAAAGAGTCAAGAGTCAGGAGAACAAGACCCAGGAATCAAGACGAGCATGTCAGTCTGAGCTTGTCGAAGACTTTAGAAGCGTGCTATCAAGACAAACATGTCAGTCTGAGCTTGTCGAAGACTTGAAAAACTCGCTTACTAACTCAATGCTTTAACAAGCTCAGCATCACATATTGAAGCATATAACCCAAATAAAATGGAAACACTAACATTAGATAAAAAAGAAATAACAAGCGATTTTCTGCCGCTCAACGGTACAGATTACGTAGAGTTTTACGTAGGCAACGCCAAGCAGGCGGCACATTATTACAAAACCGCGTTTGGCTACCAGGACCTTGCTTACGCAGGACCGGAGACGGGCGTACGCGACCGTGCATCATACGTGCTGCAGCAGGGTAAGATACGCCTGGTGCTTACCACCCCGCTCCACTCGGACCACCCGATAGCCGACCACATTAAAAAACATGGCGATGGTGTAAAAGTACTTGCACTGTGGGTCGACGACGCGTTCGACGCCTTTCATCAGACCACCTCGCGCGGTGCCGAACCTTACCAGCACCCGCAGATAATACATGATGAGTATGGCGAAGTACGCACTAGCGGTATAAAACTTTACGGCGAAACGGTGCACCTGTTCATCGAACGTAAGAACTACAGCGGAGCATTTTTACCGGGCTACAAGGAGCTAAAAACGAGCTATCACCCAACAGATACCGGCCTGTTATATGTAGACCATTGCGTGGGTAACGTGGGTTGGCACAAAATGAACCAGTGGGTAAACTTCTACGAGGACATTATGGGTTTCCGTAACATCCTTACGTTTGATGATAAGACCATCTCTACAGAGTACTCTGCCCTGATGAGCAAGGTAATGAGCAATGGCAATGGGTATGTAAAGTTCCCGATAAACGAGCCTGCGGAGGGCAAAAAGAAATCGCAGATAGAGGAATACCTGGAGTTTTACGAAGGTGAGGGAGTACAGCACCTGGCGCTGGCCACGCACGACATTGTTAAAACCGTTACCGATCTGCAAAGCCGCGGCGTTGAGTTCCTGACCGTACCTACTACTTATTACGACGACCTGCTGGACCGCGTGGGCCACATAGATGAGGACCTGGAGCCGCTAAAGAAACTAGGCATACTGGTAGACCGCGACGAAGAGGGCTACCTGCTACAGATATTCACCAAACCCGTAGAAGACAGGCCAACACTTTTCGTCGAAATTATACAACGTAAGGGCGCCCGTTCATTTGGAGCAGGCAACTTTAAGGCCTTGTTCGAGGCGATAGAAAGAGAGCAGGAGATGAGGGGAAATCTCTAAGCACTCGTCTGTTAAACCCGGACAATTTGAACAGGCTGCTCCCCAAAGGACAGCCTGTTTCTTTTCGCATATTTAGCCAAACAACTATTTTCATTACTTCCAAAAAATTTTTTATTTTGTTGTTTTTTTAGTGTGGTTTTTGAAGATTGCTGAACAGATTTTCTGTCAAAAACAGCCTTTTTAATGTGAATAGCACAGGTTTTTAACCTATTGGCGGGTTTAGGTGCCAGGGTGTTCAATAACGTTCATGTCAGAAAAAGCTGAACACTTTTGAACACTTGAACGCCTTGTAAACACTTTTACTATGCAACTGTTGTGAGGTAATATGAGCAACAAAGCTAATAACAGATTTCAGCTTCTCCCATACTTGGTGAGCCTTGCAATAACGCTTGGCATAGGCATAGTAGCGTCCCTATTCACCAGGCCGGAGATCAAGGGTTGGTATGTAACGCTGGGAAAACCGGGCTTTACACCACCTAATTGGCTATTCCCCGTAGCCTGGACAATACTGTACATACTTATTGCAACCGCCGCTTACCTGGTATGGAAAAGGCGCGATGCATCAAGTACTTACCGTACCGCAGCTGTAATATATACCGTACAGCTGGCACTTAACTTTTCCTGGTCGATAGTGTTCTTTGGCATGCACGAGATAGTAGGTGGGTTGGTAATCATCGGTTTGTTGCTAATAGCCATCATATTAAACATAGCATACTTTGCCAAAATCAGTAAAATAGCAGCATGGCTGCTCGTACCCTACCTTTTATGGGTAAGCTATGCAACCTTGTTAAACGCCAGCATACTTACACTTAACAAGTGATTTAAAAATATTACTTTTATTGCACGTTCTTGTAATATGAAAAAACTGATACTTACCTGCTGCTTTTGTTTACTCAGCATATCTGCTTTGCTGGCAGATACCATTGCCATCAACCACTTTGTAGTAAAAGAAAACCCCTTTGCAAAAGACGAGATTGCCTTTGTTGCAGTAGATACGGCTACAAATATTCAGGAAAATGTTAATGGGGTTTTCAGCTTTACCATCAACGGCTTTGTTGAGCAGCTTAGGTTTGATAAAGGCACTGCTTTTTATCGTCACAAGCTGGAGAAATCAAGCTTTATTTACGCCCGCCATCAAAACGACAACGGCACCCACTCCATGCTCTACTATGTTTACCGCCACGACAGCAAGCTTACTCCGGTAAAAATAAGCTGGTTGTTATTGGTAGCCATACCGGTGGGCTTGGTGCTGATTGGTTATTTGTTTAAGCGGTTTATTATTATCGCTGTAATCATATTCCTGATCTTCCTGTACTTTAACTATCACAATAGCCTCCAACTTGGAACATACTTCCAAAGCATTATTGACGGTTTAAAAGGAATGTTTAGCAGTTAATTGGCGGGTTGTCAAACTAAAACGGAAGCCCTATACCAAAATTAAGCTGCATGAAATTGTAGCCCTCGCCGTTAGTTTGCTGATACGTTTTCTTGAAGTCGCCAGCCTTAAATAGCTCATTAGCATGCTTAATTAGCACCCATTGATCAGATCCACGGAACTGCGGGTCCTTGAATTTAAAAGCAGCATCCAACCGGAATATAAAGAAGCTAAGATCGAACCTTAATCCTGTACCTATACCAATTGCGGTTGATTGGAAAATGTTGTTGAATCTAAACTCGCCATTGGGGTTTTCTTCTTCTTTATGCAGCCTCCAAACGTTTCCGGCATCCATAAATAAAGCTCCTTTTAGCTTTGTTCCAAAAAAGTTATCCAGCAATTTGTAGCGGTATTCGGCATTAGCAATAATCTTTATCTCCCCAAACTGGTCAAGGTATTTTAGTCGCGTGCGGGTTGTATCAGCGGCTCCGCCTACCCCATAGCTGGCGCGGTTAAACTGCCCCGGGCCGAGTGTGCGCGGCAACCACGCCCTAATGTCGTTAGCTCCGCCTGTATAAAAGTTCTTTTCAAAGATTAGCTGGTTACTATTACCGTATGGTACACCTATCCCAGGGTTTAACCTAAACACAAACTGGCGTTCTCCGCCCAAGCTTTTGTAGATGCGAAGATCAATTTCTGTTTTGATGTATTGCGAAAACGCATAGCCAAACATGGTACGCTGGCCCAGAGTGTCCCGAGGTGTATTTAAAATTTTGCTAAGCAAATTGAGCGTGCCGCCACCCAAGTCTAAACTTCCACGGAAATACAAGAAGTTCTCATAGCTGTTAAGCTTGATTGTGTTATACTGATAAGTATACTGGCTACCGGATGTAAAGGTAGTGCGACCAATAAGATAAACGTATGAGTATCTATTTTGCCTCAACAACTCAGACTTTGCAACAGGGTCTATACTACCGCTGGAGAATTCAATATTAATTGGAGTAATAGAATGCTGCTTTTTTGGAGTATCAAAAAAGTCGTAAGTAATCGAATTTATCCAGCTGTTACGCTTCACCAAGCCCTTTTGATAGAACAAGGAATAGTTAGTAGAGAACGTAGTATGGGGTACGCCAAATTTGGCCAGGTTCGGGAACTCAAATGGAGACACAATTCGGGGGTAGCTCAGGCTAACACCCGCTTTAAACTCCTGGTTTTGTATGCCCTGGTTATCGCCCGCACTTCTGCCGCTGTCAAATAATACGCTCCAGTTAAGTTTTACTTGCAAAGCAGCTGCTTGCCTAAATAAGTTACGGTTGGTAAAGGTATTCCCAAGGTTATAGCCATATCTACCACCACTGAACAGAAACTCCGCTTCTACCCGATCGCTCATCTTTTTTAGCGGTACAATGTTCAGCCTGGTGTCCAGGCGATTGGTGCTGTCAGGTAGTTTTTCGTAAGTAGGACTAGGCACATTCCTGAAAACATTAAGTTCCGACAGCCTTGTTGTGGTAAGTGTTTGCATGTCAATATCAAACAACTTGCCCTTAAGCTGAAATATGTAATCGGTAACTGTTTTAGGCTTAAACCTCCCGGAGTAGTCTACAAACCTAAACTGAGAGTCTACCTGTATGGTATCAGCCTTCCCATTTGTGCGCCCGTTGCTGCGGGCAATTGTGATAAGTGTGTTGTTTATAGTGTAAGTAGGGTGCGAGACCTTACCTTCCGGGTTGTCAATAATCATTACCAGGTCTACAATGCTCTTCCGGAAACTTGAGTCAGGCGTGTAGTTAATATACTGCCGATAAAAATCAAAGTATCCATTACGCTTCATCACCTGGAAGAACTGGTCACGGTCATACGCCAGACTATCAGTGTCAAACCTGCTTCCGGCTTTCACATGCGAATAAGCACCTTTTGTGTTCCGGTATAGCTCACGAACCTTCGGATCTGCTATACTGTCTCTATAATTACGGATGTGAAACAGCGGCCCCTCGGTAGCCGTAAATACCAGTTCGGCTTTTTGCTTTTTAATAATTATGGAGTCGGCAACTTTTGCCTGTAAATATCCCTTGTTCTGCAAAAAACGTTGCATCTGCACTCGCGAAAACTCAACCAGGTTACTATCTAAGATAGCGGGTGCCTCTCCAATGTTGCGCTTACCTTTCTTGCTAAAAGTGTAGTAGAATTGGAGGTTAAGCCAGTTATTGGGTTGCTGTTCTTTGTCTACGTAGTTAAACGCTTCCTCTTTAAATTGGTCGTCTATACCTTTCAACGTAACCTTCCTAACGATAGATTGATCAGGTTTAATGCCACGGGTAACGCTACAACTTGAGATTATACCCACAAGAATACTTAATATTGCAACGCGACAGCTTATGGATGATAAATATGCTTTCAAAATCTCAGATCAGTTTAGTAACGTCGTTACAACATAAAAAGTTTCGCAGGGAGCAGGGATTGTTTCTGGTGGAGGGCTACAAATCAATAATTGAATTTGCCGGCTCACCTTACCAAATCCACACTATTTACCATACGCCCGATGTTGGTCCAAAATTGCTCAATTTATCCCGAAATATAAACTTTCAGGAAATTTCAATAAACGAGCTGCAAAAAATAAGTGCACTGAAAACTCCTGCAGATGCACTTGCTACAGTTTATATGCCGCAAGATACAGATTTACTTCAGGCTGATTTAAAAAACAAATTCACGCTTGTACTTGATGGCGTACAGGATCCCGGCAATATGGGCACCATTATTCGCACGGCAGATTGGTTTGGAATAAGTAGACTAATTTGCAGTGAAGATACGGTAGATGTTTATAACCCTAAGGTGGTACAAGCTACTATGGGTTCGCTTGCCAGGATGACGGTTAACTATACTGATCTAAGCACAGTATTGACCAATAGCTCATTACAAGTCTATGGCGCATTATTAAACGGACAAAATATCTACCACACAGATTTTGGCAGCGAGGGATTGATTGTAATGGGCAACGAAGGCAATGGCATACGCCCGGAGATTGAAAAACTGATCACCAAAGCGGTGACAATACCAAAGTTGGGTGGTGCCGAATCGCTTAACGTGGCGATAGCCACCGCAATATTCTGTTCGGAAGCAGCAGGAAAACTATCGAAATAAAAAATTGATTAGCAAATAATAATTACTATTTTTGCATTCCAAAAAAATGGTCGAATGGCCGAGTGGCTAGGCAGAGGTCTGCAAAACCTCCTACAGCGGTTCGAATCCGCTTTCGACCTCAGGGTTAAAATTTTAATATAAAAGACAATGGGCGTTACTCGTTTAAAAAGAAAAGATAGAAGGAATAAAACTTTCTCACGTTTAGAAGTTCAGTTTTTGAAATTAGCTACCAACATAGAGTTGGGCAGCCGTTCTGCTGAGAAAAAAGGCAACCAGATTGCCAAAAATAACGAAGCTTTAGCTAAAGCTGCTGCAGCTAACAACTAATATCCGTTTACAATATTTTCAACGAAGGTGTTCCGCTAAGCGGGACGCCTTTTTTTTGTTTGATCTGATTTGTACAACCCCAATGTACACAATATGGGCTGACTACCTTTACAGCCTGGTTTGGGTGTTCAAATAATAGTTTTAGGACTATTTGGCTTTCAGCAATGCTTTCAATATGCGTTTAATCAATCCCGGCCCTTCATAAATAAAACCGGTGTACAATTGCACCAACGATGCCCCTGCATTTAATTTCTGGATTGCATCCTCGGGTGAGTGAATGCCCCCTACTCCAATAATTGGAAACGCCCCGCCTGAAACTTTGTGCAGGTACGCAATTACTTCCATGGACCGTTTGGTGAGCGGCTTACCGCTGAGGCCGCCGGTTTCATCTTTGTGGAGAGAAGTCAACCCTTCCCTGCTTATGGTGGTGTTGGTGGCAATAATACCAGCTATGCCGGTTTGTTTTACTATGTCTGCAATATCGTCCAGTTGAGAATTGGTAAGGTCGGGAGCTATTTTCAGGAGAATAGGCCGGCTTATGCCATTTTTGTTATTTTTCTGCTGAAGGGTGTTTAGGATATTCATCAGCGGCTCTTTTTCTTGCAATTCGCGCAAGCCTGGGGTATTAGGCGAGCTTACGTTCACTACAAAGTAATCTACAACATCAAAAAGCCGGTCAAAGCATTTAATATAATCGCTTACCGCGTCTTCATTTGGCGTGACTTTGTTCTTGCCAATGTTACCTCCGATAATTAAAGCTTTGTCATTCGGTTTAAGGCTATTGCGATAAGCTGCTATACGTTGTGCCGCTACATCTACCCCAAGGTTATTAAAACCCATCCTGTTTATCAAAGCTGCATCAGCAGGCAGGCGAAACATACGTGGTTTAGGGTTGCCGGGCTGAGGCAGGGGTGTTACGGTACCAACCTCTATAAAGCCAAAACCTAGCGCACCCATTTCGGCAATCATCTCCGCATTTTTATCAAAGCCTGCAGCCAGTCCCACGGGATTTTTAAACTTTACGCCAAAAACCTCACGCTCCAACCATGCATCTTCAACGCCCCAAATGCCTTTGCTAAGCGCTGTGCCGCCGGGCATTTTGTTAAAGCGCTTTAAATTTCGGGTAACAAAATAATGAATGTTCTCCGGATCAAACTGAAACAATAATGGCTTTAGCAACTGGTACATGCCGCGAAATTACCGTTTTAATTTAAAGCTTTACATCGCTAAAAGAATATTGTATTTTGGGCTACCAATACATCTTAACCCAAATGAAAAACTTTATAGAGAACTCCCGCCGGAAATTTTTAAAGAACGCCACGTTAGGCACCATAGCCACGCTTACTATTCCGCAGATTGTAAGTGCTGCTACCGCCGCCGCGTCGATGAATAAAATCAAGATTAACGATAATGATGTTATTCTCTTCCAGGGAGATTCCATTACCGATTGGGGCCGGGACCATAATGCAACAGAACCAAATACCACCGGAATGCTGGGTACAAGTTATGCACTGCATGCTGCCGGCGAGTTGTTACTGAAGCATCCTCAAAAAAACCTTAAATTTTACAACCGCGGCGTAAGTGGCAACAAAGTGTTCCAAATGGCGGAGCGCTGGGATGTCGAAGCACTCAACTTTAAGCCAAATATTGTGAGCATTCACATTGGGGTGAACGATTTTTGGCACACACTTACCAGCGGTTACAAAGGCACCATTGATACTTATGTTACCGACTATAAGGCCTTGCTTGACCGTACACAAAAAGCTTTACCGGGTGTAAAATTCATTATAGGTGAACCATTTGCCATAAGAGGGACAAAGTTTGTTGACGATAAATGGTACCCAACATTCGACCTTTTCCGCAAAGCCGCCAAAGATATTGCCGATCAGTATAATGCAGCATTTGTTCCTCAGCAAGCCATTATAGATAAGGCACTGCAAAGCGCACCGGCATCTTACTGGAGCATAGATGGTGTGCACCCCAGCGTTGCAGGCAGCAGGCTAATGGCTCAGGGTTGGCTTGAAGCTGTAAAGTAAATACTCACTATAGCAAGGTGAACCCGGTACACGGGATTGTAATGCTATAATTTAGTTTGAAATAAATGAAAAAGGTCTTTTTGCTACTATCATTAGTTTGCGTCACTTGCGGTGCTGTTGCGCAGGAACACTTTTCGTTATCGGGTAATTTTGTAAACGTTCCTGCAAACGCGAATGTTGCCATAGCTTATACCTTACCAAATGGTAACCGTAAGGTTGATTCATGCATGTTGAACAATGGAGACTTCAATTTTTCAGGAATCTTTTCAGGCACCCAAATGATCTACATGACAACTTACACCGGCAAGTTTGAAATGGCTGGAGATGACCAGCCTAATGTAGTTAACATTTTTGTCGACCCGGGAAAAGTTGTGGTAGATGGCGATTTTAGAAACTTGAAAGGATTAACAGTAAACGGCTCGCACTCTCAAAAAGAATTTGAGTTGTTGGACGCCCGTTACAAAGCCATTCAAACCCGAGCCCAACCTGCTTTAGCTGTGTACCGCAAATTGAATGAAGCTTATACACTTGCGAAAAAAGATAGTACACAGAAAAAGCTTCAGGACTCGCTGCAAAGCCAAATGCATTTTGTTGAAAATCAGTTTGAGCAGTTTAGTAATGAATTTACCAAGAATGGTATCAGTTTCATCAAAAGCCACCCTAATTCTTATGTAAGCGCTTTTCAGCTTCTCGTTTATTCATCAAGATTACCTATTGATACCATTAAAAACTACTACGGGCACTTCACATCTCAAATAAAGAACAGCACTTATGGCAAAGAAATAAGAAAAAATATTGATGCTGCCGAAGCTTCGACAATAGGGAAACCAGCATTTGCATTTGCAACAGTTGACATTAACGGAAAATCAATTGCACTAGCAGACTTTAAGAACAAATATGTATTGCTTGACTTTTGGGCTAGCTGGTGTGTTCCCTGCCGTGAAAGCACGCCACATCTTTTAGAAACTTATAAAAAATACCATAGCAAAGGTATGGAGGTGATTGCTATTGCTGATGATGACCGCACTCGTGGTGCCTGGAAGAAAGCCGTAGCCGCTGATGGCACTTTTGTATGGCACAATGTACTGCGCGGCATGGTAGTTACCAAAAAAGGAATGGATGTAACCAATTCAATTAGCGACAAGTATGGCGTTCAGGTTTTACCGACTAAGGTGCTTATTAATCCCGAAGGAATAATAATTGGCAGATACCGCGGCGTTGAAGATGCTGCAGCGCTGGATAAAAAACTAGAAGAAGTGCTGGGGAATTAATTAAGACAATTGAGCCGTAGGATTATTAAGCTTCTGTCATGGCAATTTACAAGTATAACAAGGTATAATCTCTAATTTGAGGCCTCGCTTCAAAATGGTATCTTTGCGCCCAAATGATCGCTATAAATAATCTTACGTTCGAGCTAGGTGCAAGGGCCTTATATGATGAAGCTAACTGGCATATTAAACCAGGTGAAAAAATAGGCCTGATAGGTGCCAATGGCACCGGTAAAACCACCCTACTAAAAATGATAGTGGGTGAGTATACACCAACCTCGGGCACTATTTCAATGGCTAAGGACCTTACCATGGGTTACCTTAACCAGGATTTGCTCTCCTACTCGTCTGACAAGAACATCGTGCACGTTGCTATGGAAGCGTTTGCACGCCAAAACCAGCTGCATGATGAAATAGAAACTTTGTTGAACAAACTGGAAACTGATTATAGCGAAGACTTACTGAACAAGCTTAGCGATAAGCAGCATGAGTTTGAACTTTTGGATGGCTATAACATCGAATATAAGGCACATGAAATATTAGCGGGCCTTGGCTTTAGTGACGAGGAGCAAAAACGCAAGCTAAACACTTTTAGCGGTGGCTGGCGTATGCGTGTGATGCTGGCGAAAATACTTTTGCAAGCACCGGATATTCTGCTGCTGGATGAGCCCACCAACCACTTAGACCTTCCTTCTATCCAATGGCTGGAAGATTACTTAAAGGCTTTCACCGGTGCCATCATCATCGTATCTCACGATAGGTGGTTCTTAGACAAAGTGATTAATCGCACTGTTGAAACACGTAAGGGCAAGTTAACCGTGTATGCGGGTAACTACAGTTTCTACCTGGAAGAAAAGGCACAACGTGAAGAAATCCAGCGCGGCGAGTTTAAAAATCAGCAATCTAAGATCAAGCAAGAAGAACGCTTGATAGAGCGGTTCCGTGCCAAAGCTTCAAAAGCAAAAATGGCACAATCTCGCATTAAGATGCTCGATAAGATGGAGCGTGTTGACGATGTAGATGACGATAACCCAACTGTTAACTTCAGCTTCCGCTTTTCTAAACAATCCGGCAGGCACGTGGTAACGCTGGAACACGTTTCCAAAAAATATCCAAATCTTGAAATTCTCGATAATACTGATGCGCTGATAGAAAAGGGTGACAAAATAGCGTTGATAGGTGCTAACGGTAAAGGTAAATCTACAGCGTTGCGCATTATAGCTAATGCCGACAAAGAATACACCGGCACCATGACCACAGGTCATAACGTGACCACCACGTTTTTTGCCCAGCACCAGTTGGAGTCGCTTCACCTGGAAAACCAGATCATACAAGAATTACAGGCTTTTGCCCCTAAACATACCGATACCGAACTACGCACCATCTTAGGTTCATTCCTGTTCACGGGTGATGACGTGTTTAAGAAGATAAAGGTACTATCGGGTGGTGAAAAATCGCGTGTTGCACTGGCTAAAGCACTAACCGCCGATGCAAACTTCCTGGTGCTGGATGAGCCAACCAATCACCTGGACATGCAATCCGTTAACATCCTTATACAAGCGCTACAACAATATGAAGGTACGCTTATAGTAGTATCGCACGACAGGTACTTCCTTGATAATGTAGCCAATAAAATTTGGTTTATCGAAGACAAAAAGATTAACCAATACCCGGGCACTTACCAGGAGTTTGATGAATGGTACTCTAAACGCAAGCTAGATCCTAAAGCAGCTCCTCTGCCCGCTCCTAAAAAGGAAGAGAAAAAACCGGAGCCTGTTAAATTGCCTCAATCTGAGAACAAGGCGCAGCAGCTTAAAAAGCTAAACCAGGACCTTACCAAGCTCGAGGAAAACATTGCCTCAGCAGAGAAAGAGGTGAAGGAAATGGAAGCGCAACTAGCCGATAATACCATATTTAACCAAACAGAGAAGCTTAAGCAGATAAACAACGCTTACCAGCTTAAAAAAATGGACCTAGGCGCTTTACAACAGAAATGGGAAGTACTAGCCGACCAGATAATGGAATTGGAAAGCTAAGCTAACTGAGTTAAGCAGTTAAAACGATGAGCGCTACAAAAATACACCAATCATGGCAGACTCGCTAAAACGGCGGCGAACCATACGTGGCGTTCACGTCTTCAACCCGTTAAGGTTAAGATTGGCAATGGCGTTACTCATGCTTATTGCCTTTTTGCCAAGTTTAAGCTACGCGCAATCGTTTACAAATACTGTATTTCGCGGAAGCATCAAAAGCGTAGAGTTTTACAACACTAAAAAGGTCGCTTCTTTTCCTGTAATTACCCTTGGCAGCGATGAGCAGGTTCTTTTAGGTTTTGATGACCTGGCAGGTGGCAGCCGCAACTTATATTACACTATAGAACATTGCGATGCCAACTGGAATTCGTCGCGCCTCTCTCCAGCGGAGTACCTCCAAAGCTTCATGGACGATCGGATACTTGACTACCGGTATTCGTCCGCAACGTTTCAAAAGTATACCCACTACGAACTTAAGCTACCCAACCAGAATATTGCTCCCAAGTTGCCCGGCAATTATATACTAAAGGTCTACGAAGATGGCGACCAAGCTAAACTGGTGCTGACGCGCCGTTTATATGTGGTTGCTCAACGTGTTTCTGTGGCAGGCACGATTATATCGTCAAGCAATGTTGCAACCAGGCGTACCAATCAAAAGGTTAATTTTACAGTTAGCTATGGTGGACTGAATGTACAAAACCCTAACAGCGACATTAGGGTGTTTGTGATGCAAAACGCACGACCGGAGACCGGCAGGATGAACAATGTACCAACCTATGTTCGCGGTAATCAGCTAATTTATAATGATGTAAATATAAATGATCTGCCCGGGCGCAATGAGTTCAGGCACTTTGATACCCGATCGCTTAAATTAAATTCAGAGCGCATTTCTAAGATATACCGCGACACTGCCAATACGGTTGTACTATTAGGCGACCCGAACCGCAACCTGCCCGACTATACTTTGCTGTATGATAACGACGGTAAATACTACATTATAAATCAGGACGGGCGCGACTCCCGGATAGATGCAGACTATGCCAACATGTATTTCAATTTAGGCGCCAATAAAACGCCGACGGAGGGAACACCTTACATCGTCGGCCAGTTTAACGACTACCGTTTGGATGAAACCAGCCGCCTGCAATACGACGACATAGGCCGCTGGTACACCAACTTATTCCTTAAGCAAGGTGTATATGATTATGCCTATGTTTGGGTACCAAATGCCACCAAACAGCCGGACGATACCAGTTTAGAAGGAAACTACTTTGAAACCGAGAACGAGTACCAATTGCTAGTATACTACCGCCCCGCCGGCGCGAGATGGGAAGAATTGGCCGGCTTCGCCCAAATAGCTACTGTAAGGCCCTAATAAGCTGCTTAAAAGCTATATTTGCGCCATGAAAGGAAAAGCGCCTCAGGAGTCGTACACCATTATGAATGAGCTGGTATTACCTAATGATACCAATACCCTAAATAATTTAATGGGTGGGCGCTTGCTGCACTGGATGGATATTGCAGCAGCTATATCTGCACAAAAACACTGTAACCGGATAGTGGTGACAGCGTCGGTTGACAATGTTTCTTTTCATCACCCTATTAAGCTTGGCGATGTAATAACCATAGAAGCTAAAGTAACGCGAGCTTTTAATACTTCTGTGGAAGTACGTATGGATGTGTTTGCAGAAAACATACCATCAGGCACTAAAGTAAAAAGCAATGAGGCTTACTATACCTTTGTGGCACTTGACCAGAATGGTCGCACCATCCCTGTTCCGCCTCTTGAACCGCAAACTGCAGACGAGATTGAACTGTTTGAGGGCGCACTCCGCCGCCGGCAGCTAAGGCTTATCCTGGGCGGTAAAATGAAACCAGACGACGCTACAGAATTAAAAGCGTTGTTTTTTGCTGCGCAGAAAAAGTAAGCGTTCGACTTTATATCGCCTTGAGTAATGTTCTATTTTTTGACCGGTATATCAAGTCAATCGCTAACTTAGATAAACCTTACACCTCGGATCATGAAATATCATCTTTTTGTTTTCCTTATTTTGTTCTCGTTGCTTTCTGCATGTGCCAGCAAAAAAAACATTATAGTTGCATCTGGAAATAAGCAAGACGGCATGTCTTATGCGACTGCCATTGTGTTGCAGGAAAAAGACGAAACAACTGGTATACATGCCGAATACGCTTGGCTTAAAAGCCATTACCCTGGTTATAAAACGCAAAGTCAATCACTCGCCAGCAAGGATAAGCGATCTTATGACATAATTCATATCCTAACGGCAGAGGGTAAAGAAATGGACGTATACTTCGATATAAGTGGCTTCTTCGGAAAGTTTTAGCGCAGCTCGTTAGCAAGTTCCAGCACGCGATCAAATTCCTCGCGTTTTAAAGCCATCACAGACAAGCGGCCCTGGCGCACCAGCCCGATCTCTTTAAGGCGGCTATCCGCTTTGATCTCCTCAAGCGTTACAGGCCGTTTTAGGGTTTCTACGGGAACAATGTCAACAACAACCCAGTTGGTGTCATCTGTAGTGGGATCCTGGTAGGCCTCTTTAACCACTTTAGCAATACCTACCACGGCTTTACCCTCGTTACTGTGATAGTACATCACAAGGTCGCCTTCTTTCATTTCCCGAAGGTTGTTACGTGCCTGGTAGTTGCGCACTCCGTCCCAAAAGGTGCGGCCCTCCTGGTTAAACTTTTCCCAACTATATTTAAACGGTTCCGATTTTACGAGCCAATGGTTCATGATCTGAAATTATGAGCGTAAAAATGAGAAAAAGCGAATAGAACAAGAAATAGAATGATTGATACCCGTGGTGCAATTTTGATGTTAATGCAATATCTTAAACATCAGCTCGCGCATTAGCTCTCCCGCGCTAAGGTTAGCTTCTACCCCTTTGCTTTTAAGGTCATACTCCCGCAGGTAGCTTATTACCTGGAACACCTTGCCTAAACTATAGCCTCTTGCTGCCTGCTCGTAATCTTTCAAAAAATACGGGCTTACACCAAGTTCCCGTGTGAGGTTTTGTGGCGTCTTGTCTTTAACGTAATGATAAGCAAGTACCTTGCTGAAAAAGTTGTTGAGATTACCAAGCACCAGTACTATCGGGTTTGCTTTGGGGTTAGCCTCAAAATAGTTTACTATCTGGTTTACCTTGTAAGCATCTTTTCTGGTAAGGGCAGATTGAAGCTCAAAAACATTATACTCTTTACTTATGCCAATGTTGTCTTGTATGTGCTTTAGGTTGATCTCTTCGCCTTTAGGAATATTCAGCATCAACTTGTCCAGCTCATTGGCAATCTTAGACAGATCATTACCCAGATATTCTGAAAGCATGGCCGATGCCTGTTGGTTTACTTTGTACTGCTTTGCTTTAACATAGTCTTCTATCCAGCCGGGTATTTTACTGTCGTATAAAGCTGCCGACTCGAACACCAGGCCATTCTTGTCTATAGCCTTGTAAGTTTTTTTTCGCTTATCAAACTTACCGTATTTATAACAAAATACCAGTATGGTGCTGGGCAAGGGATTTTCAAGGTAACTCAATACAGGGTTTATGCCTTTTTTATCATCATCATCTTTACCCCATTTCATGTCCTGGGCTTCTTTAACCATTATTACCTGGTAGTCGCTCATCATGGGGTAACGCTTGGCAGCGTTTAATACCGTCATGATATCGGTATCCTTACCGTATAGTACAGTTTGATTAAACCCTTTCTCGGCATCTGTAAGCAGGTTATGTTCAATGTAATTACCTATAACATCAATAAAGTAAGGCTCCTCGCCATGGAGCAGGTAAATAGGTTTGAACTTTCGGTTCTTCAGATCTTTAAGTATTTCTGGCGCAGTCATGTAGTACGTCAAAAATAACGAGTTAGAAGTTAAAACCACATTAATGTGGAAAGTCTGTTGATATTGCATCCCGCTAATGCTGCTATTTCCCTTTTTTAGTTCCTACTTTTGATGAACCAAATGGAATTGCTGCAACCGCTTAACTTACCGCCTTATCCTTTTAAACTTACCGAAGCAAACGGACAGCTAACCTTGTTTGATGAGTTAAGAAAAAGGAAAATTGTTCTTACCCCGGAGGAATGGGTGCGCCAGCACTTCGTTCAATTTCTTATAAAGGAAAAACTTTACCCTAAGTCATTGATTAAGCTGGAGGGGGGCTTGAAGTTGCATGGAATGGCTAAACGTACTGACATTGTAGTGCACAACTCCTCAGGTGAAAAAATATTACTGGTGGAGTGCAAAGCGCCGGCGATTAACATTAGCCAGGCCACCTTTGATCAGGCGGCACGGTATAACATGGTGCACAAGGTTAAGCTGCTTGCGGTGAGTAATGGCTTACAGCATTACTATTGCCGCATAGACCATGAAAATAAGTCTTACACCTTTTTAGAGGAGTTGCCTTTTTATAACGGCTTATAGTAGTTAAACGGTTTTAGCAACCAGCGTTTGGATTTTCTCCATTAATTCATCGGGTTTAAACGGCTTGGCTACATAGTCGTTCATACCTGCGGTAGTTACCTGTTCTCTGATATCAAACAATGCAGACGCCGTTAACGCGATGATTGGAATATTGGCTTTAGCCGGATCAGGCATTTTACGAATTTCAATGGTAGCATCAAACCCGTTCATCACCGGCATTTGCAGGTCCATTAGAATGATGTCGAAATTACCGTACTGAACTATCTCTACTGCGCGTTCACCATTTTCGGCAATGGTAGGCACTATTTTCCATTTAGAAAATAGCTTTTTCATGAGCATTACATTCACCGGGTTATCCTCAGCAATCAATACCCGCAGGCTGGCAACATCACTAATATGATTATCGGCAGCAACCAACTCACTCTGCCCACCCTGTTTAACTTTTTGCGCTGGTGCGGCAATTGCTTCCGTTGAAACAGGAAACTCCATATTGAAGGAAAACTCTGAACCTTTGCCTACTACGCTGTGTACATGCATTTGCAAGCCCTGCAGTTCAAGTAATCGTTTTACAATGGCAAGCCCCAAACCGGTGCCGCCATACTGACGTGTTGTAGTAATAGACTCCTGCGTAAATGGCTCAAATATATTTTCGAGATTATCTTTCTTTATACCAATGCCGGTGTCTTTTACCGAGAACCCTACCGTGATCATGTTATGGCGGTCTTCCAGGCACGTAGCACGTACACCTACACTTCCTTGAGCGGTAAATTTAATAGCATTGCTCACGAGGTTAAAAATTATCTGCGTTAACCGGGTGGGATCGCCAAAGATGATCTTTCGTTTTAAAGCACTATCAATATCCAGCTTAAATAAAAGGCCTTTTTCTTCAGCCTTTATTATTTGTCCCCCGCAGATGTTATGCATCAGTTCAACCAGGTTGAACTTGGTTTGTTCAAATACAATCTTACCCGATTCTATTTTGTTAAAGTCGAGCACATCATTTACTATCGCGAGCAGGTTATTTGCAGAGAACTTTAAGATTTCTAAATTCTCAGCCTGGTCGTTCCGCGGATTATTCATCATAAGCAAGTTAGACATGCCTATTACTGCGTTAAGCGGAGTACGTATCTCATGCGACATGGTGCTTAAAAACTCTGATTGCACCTGAGAAGACTTTTCAGCCTTTTCAATCGCTTTTTCGAACTTGATATTTAGTGCAGCCTGTTCTTCACCAGTATCTTTAAGCTGTTTGATATTTTTAAGAAAGGCCGTATAAAAGTGGCTTTGAATGAATATGATGAGAATAAAATTTGCGAAGACGCCGATGATGATGGTAGCCTGATCAATTTTTTCAGGTTTAAAATCAATGTAATAATTATGATCGTAAACCATCACCAGGAACAACAGTACAGGCAGCAAATTTAGCAGTGAGTAAAACATGCCCCAATTAACACCCAGCATATAAAAGCTGAATACCACAACCAGTATAATCACCTGGATGATCATGATATTCACATCCTGAATGATAACGAATACCGTAGAAAGATTTACAATGCTCGCCAACACAAGCAATACATGCGAAATTGTACGCCAGTCAGGCTTGTAGGTAAGGTATTTAAATAAAGCTGCTACAGCCACCATCAGCACACCAGAGGTAGTTGTAAGCAGCGGCAACCCTTGTAAATAAACGCTCAGGAACACAGTTCCCAGTGCTACAAAAATGAGCAGGAAACCGTAATAAAGCAGACGAATGCGAGCCTGATCGAGGATTGACAATTCCTTCGTCAGAATTTTATGAATAGAAAAATTAAAAAAGTCCACTTTCAGTTTAACAGGCCTAATTGATGTGCTATTAAGTTTTTTTATCTAGAATAAAATATTGGTTGGTTAAAGTACACAATAAATTACATATAGGTTATAAACAACTTAAGCAGATGCAATTAGCCTGCCAACGCGCGCAGGTTATCTTCTATGATCTTCAGCTTTGCCTCTGCGTCGGCTTTCTTTTTCATTTCGTTCTCAATTACCTCGGGCTTTGCATTTGCCATAAAGCGCTCGTTGCCCAATTTTGCACTTACCGACTTAAGAAAACCTTCCAAATAGGCTTTCTCTGCCTCCAGGCGCTCTTTCTCTGCCGCTACATCCACCTTTAAATTAAGCTCAACAAAAAATTCATCTCTGCCTGCAATAAAGTTAACCGCACCTGCAGGCGCATCAGTTACAATGCTGAAGCTGTTGATGTTACCCAAATGGCAGATGACAGCCTCGTACTTCTTGTAATCAATTCCCGAACTAGCTTTAATAGCAAGTGGCAGAGCTTCTTTAGGCGACAACTGTTTGATGTTACGAATATTTCTAACCTGCGCAATAATCTGCTGAACTGTTATGATATCTGAGGTGAGTTGGGTATTTATTTGCCCGATGCTTGGCATTTGCGCAACAATACAGCAATCCATTTTATCCCGGGTACCAAATAGCTCGTCATGCCATAGTTCTTCTGTAAGGAACGGCATATACGGATGCAACACTTTCAATATATCAACAAAAAAGCCAATGGTAGCTTCGTAAGTAGCTTGGTCGATGCTTTGCTTTTCTACACCCTGTTTAAAAATTGGCTTAACCATTTCCAGGTACCATGCGCAGAAATCATCCCATACAAGTTTATAAGTAGCCATCAGAGCCTCTGATAGGCGATACTGTTTGAAGTTATCTTCTATTTCGGTTAATGCCTGGCTAAACCTGCTTCTGAACCATTCCACTGCTACCTGATTGGTGTTAGGCAAGTTCTCATCCGGCTGCCAGCCTTTTACCAGTTTAAAGGCATTCCATATTTTGTTGGCAAAGTTGCGCCCCTGCTCGCAATAGCTCTCGTCGAACATGAGGTCGTTACCTGCAGGCGAGCATAGCAGCATACCAACGCGTACACCATCTGCACTATACTTTTTAATTAAATCAAGAGGGTCTGGCGAATTACCTAACGACTTGGACATTTTGCGCCCCTGCTTATCTCTAACAATACCAGTAAGATAAACATTTTTGAATGGCTCCTGTCCGCGCAGCTCATGCCCTGCCATGATCATCCTAGCTACCCAGAAGAACAATATCTCGGGAGCAGTTACCAGATCATTAGTTGGGTAGTAATAGTTGATCTCAGCGTTATCCGGGTTACGCACGCCGTCAAAAACAGATATTGGCCACAACCATGATGAAAACCAGGTATCTACCACATCTTCGTCCTGGCGAAGGTCATCAAGAGTTAGTTGCGGATTTTGGGTCAGGGCTTTAGCCTCCTCCAACGCTTCCTCTTTAGTTTTGCCAACCACAATTTGCCCGTTAGGTAAATAGTAGGCGGGTATTTGCTGCCCCCACCATAATTGGCGACTGATGTTCCAGTCGCGCACGTTCTCCATCCAGTGGCGGTAGGTATTAATAAACTTCTCTGGTATAAGTTTAACTTCACCGTTCAGCACGTAGTCCAATGCTGGCTGGGCCATTTCCTTCATTTTCAGGAACCATTGCATGCTAAGCTTTGGCTCTATGACGGCGTTGGTGCGTTCAGAAAATCCTATCTGCGAAGTATAGTCTTCCGTTTTCTCCAGCGATCCGGCTTCCTCTAACAACACGGCAATCTTCTTACGGGCGGCAAAGCGGTCTTCACCAACTAATATCTGCGCCTGTTCATTCAGTGTGCCATTGTCGTTCAGTATATCTAAAACCGGCAAGTTGTGGCGCTGGCCAAGTTCATAATCATTAAGGTCGTGCGCCGGGGTCACCTTTAAACAGCCGGTACCAAAGTCCATGGTTACATACTCGTCCAAAATGACCGGTATTTCCCGGTTAATAAGCGGGATATGCACTGTTTTACCATGCAGGTACGTGTAACGCTCGTCATTAGGGTTAACGCAGATAGCTGCATCAGCCATAATGGTCTCCGGCCTTGTGGTCGCTACTATAAGGTGCTGTGCTGCCGGTGTATCGGGGTTCACAACCTCGTACTTAATGTAGTAAAGCTTTTGGTTTACTTCTTTACGAATAACCTCTTCATCGCTAACGGCGGTATTTCCCTGCGGATCCCAGTTTACCATGCGTACGCCGCGATAGATCAGGCCTTTTTTAAACAGTCGAATGAAAATGTCGGTAACGGCTTCGCTCATGTCCTCATCCATCGTGAACTTGGTGCGTTCCCAATCGCATGAGGCGCCCAGCGTTCTTAGCTGATCCAGGATTATGCCACCGTATTTCTCTTTCCATTCCCAGGCATACTTTAAGAATTCTTCGCGGGTGAGGTCTTTTTTGTTGATGCCGCGCTCTTTTAGCATGGCCACCACTTTTGCTTCAGTAGCAATGCTGGCGTGATCTGTACCAGGCACCCAGCAGGCGTTTTTACCTGTCATACGGGCACGGCGGATTAGCACATCCTGTATGGTATTATTAAGCATATGGCCCATGTGCAGCACACCGGTAACGTTTGGCGGAGGGATAACAATGGTATAAGGCTCGCGTTCGTCAGGCACAGAACGGAAGAAATCTTGTTCTAACCAGTAACTATACCATTTCTCTTCAGCTTCTTTGGGCGAATATGTCTTAGCAATGCTCATAGCGGGCAAAAATAAGTATTTGCGCCAAAATGCTCGGAGTTAATTACACATCGCGTTAATAGCATGTACACAGTCAATTAAGAACCATTTTAGATTACACTTTAACGCAATAATACTGAGCTAAGCAAGTTTATACTATTATATCTGCAGCACCGGAATTATGAAAACAATACCAGTAAATCGTTTTCTTGCAGCAATGCTAAAGCTATCACGCCTCTCCGTGGTGCTGAGGTGGTTTAATAAATAGGCTCTGAGGGCATTCCCGGGATATTTACCGCCTGCAGACATTCACTCACAAAAACCTTTGTAACAAACCGCTATCTTTGCCCGCGATAGCTATGATAGTTCACCAGTTTTATGATAAGGGCCTGGCACATGCCTCCTACGCCGTGGTACGCAACGGCCGAATGATAGTGATTGATCCTGCACGCGATCCACAACCTTACTACGACTTTGCCGACACACACAACGCCACTATTTTAGGTGTAGTAGAAACCCACCCGCACGCCGATTTTATAAGTTCGCACCTGGAAATACATGAAACTACAGGCGCCGTTATATATGCCAGCAAACTTGCAGGCGGTACTTACCCCCACGAAACTTTTGATGATGGCGATGTTGTGCAACTGGATGACATAAAGTTAAAAGCCATTAACACTCCCGGGCACTCACCGGATTCTATTTGCATATTGGTTGAGGATGAAACCGGAAAAGACACCACCATTTTTACGGGTGACACCCTTTTTGCGGGTGACGTTGGCCGACCGGACCTTAGGGAATCTGCCGGCAACATCACGGCTAAAAAGGAAGAGCTTGCCAGGCAAATGTACCACAGCACCCGCGAAAAGCTGATGAAACTACCTAAAGACATCACCGTTTTCCCGGCACATGGGCCAGGTTCGTTATGCGGCAAAAGCATGAGCCCCGACCTGCAAACCACTATAGGCAAAGAGTTAAGGGAGAATTATGCCCTGCAACTGATGGATGAACTACAGTTTGTTAATACCCTACTTGCCGATCAGCCATTTATGCCCAAATACTTTGGCTATGATGTTGAACTGAATAAAACAGGCGCACCAAAGTTTGCAGAAAGTATTAACAAGGTACTAAAGGCAGATACGGTAACACTGGAAAAAGGCATCCTGGTAATTGATACCCGGCCAAACGAACTTTACAAGAACGGCCATGCAGCGGGCAGCATTAACCTGCAGAATGGTGAGAAATTTGAGACCTGGCTGGGCTCTGTTGTTGGTCCTGATGAAGTATTCTACCTGATATCAGCAACTGATGAAGAGCGTGATGCCGTTATCCGCAAGGCTGCAAAGATCGGCTACGAGAAAAACATTAAAGCTGCATTGCTTTTTTCCGGCGACGAAAAAACAGTTACTGCAACTTTCAATCCCGAGGCATTACACGGCAACGAAGAAAACTACACCATTGTTGATGTGCGCAACTGGGCTGAGATAAATTCAGGAAAGATATTTACCAATGCGCTTACCATACCACTGCCCGAACTAAGGGAACGCGTTAACGAGATACCTGCAGATAAACCCATAGTGGTGCATTGCGCGGCGGGTTATCGTTCTGCAGCAGCGACAGGTATTGTATCAGCAGCAATAAAGAATGTACCGGTGTATGATCTGAGCGAAAGTATAAAAGACTTTACACAAACGCAGTAATCGAATTGTACTCTTCATAAAAAGTCCATGGTTAGTCATCATGGACTTTTTTGTTTGGTAATATTAACTATTTGCTATACTTGCACCATGTCTGACGACGCGGTTTTAAAAAGGATAAAAGTTATTGTTAAAGAGCATGGCGGCCAGCTGGCCCTTGCCAATGCAATCGGCGTAGACCAGGGTTTCATTAGCAAGGTTATTAACAAGAAGCAGGACATCAGCTACTATCTTATTAGCAAACTGTGTTTTCAGCTTAAATACTCACCGGAGTGGCTGATATTGGGCACCGGCGACAAGATGATCCACAAACCCGACTCCGCCAAACTAATCACCGAAATACAAATGCTGCGTACCGAGGTGGACATTCTGCACGCCCGCATGCGCGCTTACGAACTGGAGATGCAGGAACTTAAAGAACATGGCTTGCAGCAAAGAGCTGTCTAACGGGCAAGCCTTAGTTTAATTTCTTATTTTGCCATCATGCCACCCCGAAGATCCATTCTGTCTGCAGGAGTTATAAACTACCTCATTTTTGCTGCCATCTGCTTAATATGGGGCAGTTCATTTATCCTGATGAAACTTGGGCTGTATGATGAAAACAAACACCCATTACTCACGGCATCGCAGGTGGCAGCCATACGCATTATAACTGCCGGACTGGTGCTTACCCCGGTGCTCATCAGGCACTATAAGAAGGTTCCGCGTAAATTATCGGGCTGGATGGTGTTGTCAGGCTTTTTTGGGAGCTTTTTCCCGGCATTCTTATTCTGTATTGCCGAGACCAGGATAGACAGCTCGCTGGCCGGCACACTAAACTCCCTCACTCCTATCTTTGCAATCCTTTTAGGCTTTCTATTCTTCGGTAATAAAATCCCGGTTAGCCAGGTTGTTGGCATTACCATTGGCTTTGGTGGTATTGTGCTGCTTTACTTTGTTCAAAAACATGCCGATGCCGGTCAGGTGAGCTATGCAAGCCTTGTTATACTGGCTACTTTGCTTTACGGCATTAATGTAGTTGTGGTGAAGCACTACCTCAGCAGTGTTAGTCCCCTGGTAATTACCGCGTTCTCGCTTGTGGTGGTTAGTGTCCCTTCTTTGGTAATCTTATGGCAAACAGGCTTTTTCAACTTGCCGTTACATGAGCGCAGGTACATAAGAGCTTGCGCGGCGGTTTGCACCCTGGGCATTTTAGGTACTGCAATAGCCTGGATGCTGTACTACATTCTTATACAGCGCACCAGCGTGCTTTTCACCTCAACATCAAGCTACGGCGTGCCTTTTGTAGCTTTCCTGTGGGGCTGGTATTACGGCGAAACAATTACCATTGGCCAGGTGGGTTGCTTGTTTGTTATTTTGTTAGGGGTGTATTTAACGCGTATTAAGTTGAACGCCCTTTACAAAAAAGCTTCCTAGTCACTCTTCAATTACTCACCTTGCCAGCCGATGAATGTTCTGCTGTAATTAACGTTTAAAAAGAAAACCTTTAGCTACACCCATTGTAATTAACTAAAGCTGTTATTGAACCATGGCACCAATCTTTTTTACTGTAGGGGCTGAGTTACCCATCATGATCATCCCTAATACGGACGCACACCTGGACGGGCATGCTGTGCTTACCTATACTTACAATATCTACCGCGATTATGGGTTTGAGGATGCTGCCATGATACAGCTGAAAGAAAAAGAACTTATGCTCGACAAAAAGAAGAACCCAAACTATATGGGCTACATCACTTTTGAGGATCCCGGTAAACTGTTTACTTACACAGCGGATGGATCAGAAGAGCTCGACTCTGAAGAGGTTCAGGAAATAATAGAAAACATCTCTCACTATCGCGACCATCCCGGAATGTGGCAGATCTAGCAGGATAAAGTTCAGGGGGTTGAGTTGGAGTGGCACGTTGCGGTGGCAGTTGCAGTCGCAACCAGCAGGTGCAGTTGCTAATATTTAAATGCCCCACTCACTACTCACTATTCTCCACTCACCAATCACTATTCACCACTCACTACCCAAATGAAGCACATTTTATTTTATGGCGATAGCTTAACCGCTGGCTACGGACTAGGCAACGCTTCAGAAGAATCTTTCCCGGCACTTATAAATGATAAGCTGAAAGCTGCCGGCCTGCAATACTGCATTACCAACGCGGGCGTAAGCGGCGACACTACCACCGGCGGACTGGCGCGTCTGGATTACTGGCTGGGCAGTCCCGTAGATGTTTTTGTATTGGAACTTGGTATAAATGACATACGCCGCGGCATCCCGCCACCCACCATTGAAAAAAACCTGCAGGCCATCATCAATAAAGTAAAAGCAAAATACCCCAAGGCAAAGCTGGTAATGCTGGGAATGGAGATCCCTCCTATTCTATTCGGCCCGGTTGCTGTACAATTCAACGCTATTTACCGCCGCCTTGCGGAAGCTAATGACATGGCATTGGTTCCCTTTCTATTAACCGGTGTTATGGGGCAGCAACACTTAAATTTATGGGACAGGGTACACCCGTCTGCTGCCGGCTATAAGGTTGTAGTTGAGACCGTTTGGTCGGTGTTAGGTCCGTTGCTACAACGCGGTTAAATGTGTTTTACAAAGCCTTAACTATAATTGTTTTTTTGGTTAGATTCGCTCTGTAATCCCATCCTGTTTTAAAGCGCATTACACCGGCCGCAAGGCCCCTGTTTTGAGTTTGCAGGGATTGGTTAGCCCCCTAATAAACTATGAGATTTAACTTCCGGACTACAGAATTAAAGGCGCTGGCCTATCGCCTCCTGCTTGGCTATATTTTCTACTTTATATGCCGCATACTATTCTTTGCATTTAATACCAACCTGTTTGCTGTAGAAAGCGCCGCTACACTTTTTAAACTTTGTTACTATGGCTTAGCTTTCGACACTACGGCGCTGCTATACATCAACATCCTGTTTATAGTACTAAGTATTTTACCGCTTACGGTAAACACCGGCAAAGGCTACCAAAAAGGGCTGGCGATATTATATTTCGTAACCAACTTCATCTTTTACGCAACCAACTTTGTAGATATTATTTATTACCGCTTTAGCCAGGTAAGATCTACCCGGGCATCGCTTGATGTACTTACCAACGAGAGCAACAAAACACTCTTATTGGTAAGCTTTATAACCGAATACTGGTACATCATACTTATATACATCCTTTGCTGCACCTTATGGTATTGGCTGTATTACCGGGTGAAAGTAAAACCGGCTGCTACGGGGCCAAGGATGGCATACTTCTCGTTTTCGGCAGCCATGTTGTTAATTATCATAGCGCTTGCAGTAGGTGGCATAAGGGGCGATTTTAAGCACAGCACAAGGCCCATTAATATGGTTGATGCTTACAGGCATGTTACCGCGCCAAACCAGGGCGACATAGTATTAAACACGCCATTTGCTATCATCCGTACGCTTACCGCTAATAACTTTAAGGTACAGCACTGGACGGACGAAGCCTATATCGACTCCATCATTAAACCTATAAAGGAGTACAATACCGTTCGACCGGTTAAACCCAATGTGGTGGTTATTATACTGGAAAGCATGGCCCGCGAGTTTTGGGGCAGCATGAACCGGGATGCAGGCATCCCCGGGTTTATTTCTTACACGCCTTTTTTAGATTCGCTTTCGAACCACAGCCTCATTTTCAATAATGGCTACGCCAACGGCAGGCAGTCTATACATGCTATGTCATCTATTTTGGCCGGTATACCTTCGTTTCAGACAGCGTTTACTTCCTCGCCATACGCCAAGCAGCGCATACAATCTATTGTATCGGTATGCGACAGTATGGGATACCAAACATCGTTCTTCCACGGGGCTGCTAATGGGTCAATGGGGTTCCAGGGATTCGCCAACATATTGGGCTTTCAAAAATATTATGGCCGTACAGAATACAACAACGAAAAGGATTTTGATGGTACCTGGGGTATATGGGACGAACCCTTTCTGCAATACGTAAGTAAAACCATGGGCACGCAAAAACAGCCGTTCATGTCTACCGTGTTCACGCTCTCCTCGCACGAGCCAGATCGCATCCCTGATAAGTATAAAAACCGCTTTAAAGGCGGTCCGTTAACCATTGACAAATGCGTACAGTATACAGATAACTCCTTACGCCGGTTCTTTAATTACGCCAAAACACAGCCCTGGTTCAACAACACCGTTTTTGTAATTACGGCAGACCATACCAATGCCACCTACTACCCCGAATACAGCAAACCAGTAAACCGCTTTGCCATACCTATACTTTTCTACAGCGCTAACAAAGCTTTCCAATTACAGGGCGTGCGTACCGATCTTGCTTCGCAAATAGACATTTACCCAACACTAACCGACCTCATAGGCTACAACAAACCCATTCGCTCCTGGGGAAGGAGCCTGGTGAGCACCCTGCCCACCGAAACACCACGGGTAATAAACTCGCAGGGTAACTTATACCACTTTATGGAAGGCAACTATAACTACATTTTTGATGGGAAAGCTATTACCGGCATTTTTGCCGCTGATGATAAAGGCCTCACCAAAAACCTGATGACCGGAGGCACCCCCACCCCTGAAATGGAAAAAGGAATGATGGATTGCAAAGCCTTTATACAAGATTACGCAGATAGGATAGTAAATAAGAAGCTGTATAATTGATCGTATATTGCCAGTTAGTTGTTGGTGACAACACCAACAAAGGGCGAAAAATTTCGATGGAAGCCGCAGTTGGTTTTGTCACCAATTACGATAAAATAACTATCCTAAGAGCGCGGGGTTGACGAAAAACCGGGCCGGGGTACAAGTTCGGCATAATGCCAAAACTAACCGCATACTAAAACTGCAACCCTTTGAGCGCAAGATAAGTTCCTCCTCTTCAGCGACTATCAACCAGTCGTAAATCTTTCGAGCCGTTGTTTGAGCCGTTGTTGGTGTTGTCACCAACAACTGAGCACAAGATATATTCCTCATCTTCAGCGTCTAACAATCGGCCGTAAATCTTGTCCGTCATGAGCCGTTGTTGGTGTTGTCACCAACAACTGAGCGCAAGATAAGTGCTTTTTCGAGCCGTTGTTGGTGTTGTCACCAACAACTGAGCACAAGATATATTCCTCATCTTCAGCGACTAACAATCGGCCGTAAATCCTGTCCGTCATGATGAGTAAGAAAGCCAAAATCATCAATACCCGTTCTGTAAAATCTTGCTGAAGAATATATATACTCTTCGGGAAGTGTAGCCAATCGCCATTTTTCTTGCAGTGGATTGTTGTGAATATAGTCTAACTTTTGATAGAACACATTAGGCGTCCAAAGGTCCACACTTAAAGGATTTCTTTCCCAAAACTGATATCTCCTATCTCTTGCATCAACTAAAAAGGCGCTAAGTAGTGTATCATCACTGTCCAGCAATCGAAACTTCATTTGCTGCGCTGTAAACTTCATAAATCTAAGCTGAACAGCAGCCTTGTTAAACCCGTCCTGAACTTGCCAGATTAGATGGATATGATTTGGCATTACTACAAACCCGTAAACCACAATACTACCTTCGGTTGTTAGGAACCGCAGACTTTTTATGATAATATCTTTAAAGGCATCGTCTTTCAATAGCGGCATCCAATTCAATATCATTGCTGTAAAAAACTGAGGATGATAGTCGAAGTTAATGGTGGCCATGGCGCTAATTTCAACATTCATCTGTAATTTACAAGGTCGCATCATACATGTAGATTAGTTGTTGGTGTCAACACCAACAACGGGCGGCGGCAAAGCTGCATAGGTAACGGTGTGTTATCGATTACTTGTTTGTGATAACATAGCTGCATAGGTAAAACTATATTGTCGGTTAGTTGTTGGTGACAACACCAACAACGGCCACAAATAAGAAGCTGTATAAGTAAGCGTTATTGCTAGTTAGTTGTTGGTGACAACACCAACAATGGGCGAAAAATTTCGATGGAAGCCGTAGTTGGTTTTGTCACCAATTACAATAAAATAACTATTCTAAGAGCGTAGGGTTGACGAAAAACCGGGCCGGGGTAAACGCCAGTGGGCTGAAGGTTTTTTTCGTCTTGATTTTTGGTTACTTTTTATCAAGAAAAAGTAACTAAGCCACTGCGGCAATGAGCAGACTACAACACATAACCGCACTAGCCCTGTAAGTGTCAAAAACATACCTGAAAGCAGTGTAATGTATCAACGAACAAGTTCGGCATAATGCCAACTAACCGCTGCTAAACTGCAACCCTTTCGTCACAAATACACCGCTCATCTATCCCTCATTCGCACATCCAAAGCAAAAGCCCTATCTTTGCACTCTCAAATAATTACCTTATGCTAAAAGGATTTTTTAATGTACCGCCTGCTGTTAACGAGACCGTTTTAAACTACGGCCCGCGCAGTGTGGAACGTGCAGCGCTTAAGGCAGCTTTGGACGAAGCACGCGCTAAGCAGATAGATATACCCATGTACATTGGCGGCCAGGAAGTACGCACCGGCAAGTTGATGGAGCTTCGCCCGCCGCATGACCACAAGCACCTGCTGGGTACTTTCCATTACGGCGATAAAACCCATGTTACTGCTGCCATTGATGCTGCACTTGCAGCAAAGGCCGACTGGGAAAACCTGCCATGGGAACAACGCGCAGCCATATTCCTGAAGGCTGCCGAGCTGGTAGCCGGTCCGTACCGTTACAAGCTAAATGCGGCCACTATGCTGGGCCAAAGTAAGAACGCCTACCAGGCCGAAATTGATTCGGCTTGTGAGTTTATAGATTTCCTGCGCTTTAACGTGCAGTACATGACCGAGATTTATCAGCAGCAGCCACCTGTTTCTGGCAAAGGGGTTTGGAACCGGGTAGAACAGCGTCCGCTGGAAGGTTTTGTATTCGCGCTTACACCGTTCAACTTCACCGCAATTGCCGGCAACCTGCCTGCAAGTGCCGCCATGATGGGCAACGTTGTGGTTTGGAAACCGGCCGATACCCAGGTGTATGCCGCTGCGGTTATAATGGAGATTTTTAAAGAAGCCGGTGTACCTGATGGGGTGATCAACCTGATCTATGCAGACGGCCCGGAAGTAGGCGATGTGGTATTTAACCACCCTGATTTTGCAGGTATACACTTTACAGGTTCTACCAAGGTTTTCCAGCACATTTGGCAAACCATTGGTACCAATATACATAAATACAAAACCTACCCGCGCATTGTAGGCGAAACCGGTGGTAAAGACTTTGTGCTTGCCCACCCAAGCGCCAATGCCGATGCGGTTGCAGTAGCCCTGCTTCGCGGCGCGTTTGAGTACCAGGGACAAAAATGCTCTGCGGCTTCAAGGGCGTACATCCCGGCGTCGCTTTGGCCTGCCGTGAAAGAACATGTACAGCGCGAGATGGCTACATTTAAGATGGGCCCAGTTGAAGATTTTGAGAACTTCATCAACGCGGTTATCAGCGAAGTATCTTTCGATAAGTTGGCTAAATACATTGATGCAGCCAAAGCCGACGAGGGTGTTGAAGTAATTGCCGGCGGTAATTACGACAAGAGCCAGGGCTGGTTTGTTGAGCCGACCATACTGCAGGTGCAGGACCCCTACTACGTAACCATGTGCGAAGAACTGTTTGGCCCCGTGCTAACGGTTTACGTTTACGAGGACCAGCAATGGGACGAAATACTGCAGACTATTGACAAAACATCTATATACGCGCTCACCGGTGCTATACTATCACAGGACCGCTACGCTATCGCTGATGCTACCTACAAGCTGCGCAACGCTGCGGGTAACTTCTACATTAACGATAAGCCTACCGGCGCAGTTGTAGGTCAGCAGCCATTTGGCGGCGCCCGCGGCAGCGGCACCAATGATAAGGCAGGCTCCATGATCAACCTGTTGCGTTGGGTATCCCCGAGAACAATAAAAGAAACCTTTGATTCGCCGAAGGATTACAGGTACCCATTTTTGACACCGGAGCGGTAACCCCCCTCCGCCCCCTAAAGGGGGAACTTTAACATAGCAGAAAAGGCTTCCATAAGGAAGCCTTTTCTGCTATGTCATTTACACCTGTAATAAAAAACGAGAATGCAAATTTATGTTGTAATTGCCTGTTTTTTTGCTGCGGTTTTTGCAGGTTACTGAATAGAAACTGATCAAAAAACAACCTTAACAATGCTTTTTTCAAAGCTTTTTAGCAAATTATATCAAGCGTTCCAAAACTGTTCAAAAGTGCCGGGTACAAAAAAACCTGAACACTTTTGAACGTTTCGGCTATTTATCGCACAGCGCTAAACCTGAACACTTCGTCCATATTGGCGTTATTGCTGGTGCTTACTTTCATGTCGTTAATAATACCGGTTGCAAGGCTATATACCCAACCATGTACATGAAGCTCCTGACCGTTTTGCCATGCGTTTTGTACAATAGAGGTCTTGCAAAGGTTGTTAACGTTCTCTATAACATTCAGTTCTACCAAGCGGTCGCCGCGCTCTCCTTCGTCCTCTATAGCGTCCAGTTCGGCAGCATGTACACGGTAAACATCTTTAATGTGGCGCAGCCAGTTGTCAATCAGGCCAAATTGCTTGTTGGTCATGCTGGCTAGTACACCACCGCAGCCATAATGCCCTGTAACAATAACATGCCTTACCTTTAATACGTTAACCGCATAGTCGAGCACGCTTAACATGTTCATGTCGGTGTGTATCACCATATTGGCAATGTTACGGTGCACGAATATCTCGCCCGGTTTGGTGTTGGTTATCTGATTAGCCGGTACGCGGCTGTCGGCACAGCCTATCCAAAGTACAGGTGGCTTTTGACCGTTGGCAAGAGTGGTAAAGTACTCAGGGTCTTCCTTAAGTGCGTTTTCCACAAACTGGCGGTTGCCATCCAGTAAAGTTTCGTAAGTAATGTGACTAGTGTCGTGAATTAAATTTTGAGCACACATAATATGTTTTTTTAAGGATTATCTAATTAACTGCTTTTCGACTAATTTAGCTTACAAACAGCTGCGAATTTAACATTAGTTGTAAAATCCTGCTAAACAGGACTTCTAAAAAACCCGGCTACATGGCCGCAGGCCGGGCTATCAATCACAGAACACAACTAAAAGTATCCAGGCCATGATTATTATCTTTCATGATCAGTAATCATACTGCTACGGGTTGATCGTGTTGATACTTTAGTTCTTTAAAAGGAGGTATGTCATACCGTTCCTTAATGTCTAATAGTTGCACTATTATGCCTTTTGTATAGGCATTGTGCTTAAAATTATGAATGATCTCCAGCACGTCCGGATCAATGTAGCGGGAGGCTGATCCGTCTATAATAACGTCGGTACCTGCCGGTAAACTGGTAAGTGTTACCTGTATCGCAGCCTTGTTCAGGAACGATACTTCTTCTGCAAGCCGTATGCTGATGGTCTTCTTATCGCCATGAGATGTAATGCGGTAGAAATATGGATTACGAAGGTTTGTACGAAGTATATAAAATACACCTACAAGCATTCCTATACCTACCCCTATTAAAAGGTCGGTAAGAACTACGGCTACCAGTGTTACTACAAAGGGAATAAATTGGTTTAACCCTTTATGCCACATGTGCTGGAAGAGACTGATCCGTGCCAGTTTATAACCGGTTACCAACAGGATAGCAGCAAGACATGAAAGCGGGATGTGGTTGATCAACCGCGGTATAAACAGCAACGACAGCAGCAGCAATATGCCATGTACAATTGCGCTTACCTTTGTACGGGCGCCGGAGTTAACATTTGCCGACGAACGTACGATAACTGCTGTCATAGGTAAACCACCAAGCAAACCGCTCACTACATTGCCAGCCCCCTGAGCAAGCAGTTCGCGGTTCGTAGGTGATATTCTTTTTATAGGGTCAATTTTATCTACAGCTTCAAGGCTTAACAAAGTTTCCAAACTCGCAACAACGGCAATGGTGCCTGCCACTATCCAAACTTCTTTGCGGCCAATAGCGCTAAAATCAGGGCCTTTAAACAAACCAAAAAACTCGCTGGCACCGCCAATTACAGGTATACTAACCATCTGCTTTTCCTGCAATGCCAGGCTTGTTCCGGCGAACACGGCAGATAGAATCACTCCTGCAATTACTACCAGCAGAGGTGCCGGTACCAGGGCTAACTTCTTAACCTTAGGCCAGTAGATCATGAATGCAAGGCTCACCAGGCTGATGATCACTGCACCATAATTTATCTTGTTCAGCGCGCCAAGTACGCCGGAAAAGGTATTGTGGGTATCGGTTTGCTCGAAGCCCTCGTCACCCTCAAAGTCAGCATCATAGCCAACAGCATGCGGAAACTGCTTCATGATGAGGATAATGCCAATTGCGGCAAGCATGCCTTCAATCACAGGCGACGGGAAATAATTAGCAATGGTACCTGCTTTTATAAGGCCAAGCAGCATTTGCAACACGCCTGCTATAACAAGCGCCAGCAGGAATACTTCAAAAGAGCCCAGCTTGGTTATACCGTTCAATACAATAACAGTGAGCCCCGCGGCAGGTCCGGCTACACTTAGTTGCGAACCACTTAGAGTGCCAATAACAATACCGCCAATGATACCGGCAAGCAGCCCCGAGAATAATGGCGCGCCTGATGCCAGCGCAATGCCAAGGCACAATGGTAATGCTACCAAAAAGACCACCACGCTGGACGGCAGGTCCTTTTTGAGGTTTTTAGATAAGAAATACTTTTTTAAGTTGAGATCTTCCGAAGAGATCGCGCCCTTGTTAAGTTGCATATAGATAAAATAAATTTAAAATTGAAGATGGGCTGTGAAAGCCTGAAAGGGCACCAAAAAGCACATGGTATACCATGCCCCTACAGGTACAGCTAAGCTACCGGTATGCTAAAGCAAACCGGAAACAAGTAATTAAGCGTTGGGTGGCGGAGTGGGTACAACAGGATGAAATACCTGTGTGTAAAGAGAGTTTTCCTGATTGTGCAGGATGTTAACTTCGACTATAAAAGGCCGAAAGATGGTAAAGTGCAGGCAGGTTTCGTCGAATGACTTCTTTTCTTTAAAGGTATCCTTACTGGGATCTTCCTTCTCAGATTTGGTCTCGTTCTCCAGCTGCATGATAACAGCACTTACTGTTTTGTTGTCGAGGCTTAAAAAAGCTGGTGCGATGGAGATGACCATCTTCGCGATGAAGATGCTCATAAACAATACCACGACAGAAAGTTTCAAACCTTTACTTTTCATCCGCTGCAAATATAGTAACATAGGTTAAAGTAAAAAATGCTAAAAAGTGTTCTTACAATTAAATTACTAATTTTAACGCTCCTCAATAAACCGCTACAGTGAACAAAAAACTAGAAATACTTGAACAGAAGCGCCAAAAAGCGCTGGAGGGCGGCGGCAACGCCCGTATAGAAAGTCAGCATAAAAAAGGAAAATTAACCGCCCGCGAACGGCTCCATTTTCTGCTGGATGAAGGATCGTTTCAGGAAATAGGCATGCTGGTGTCGCACCGCTCTACTTATTTCGGGATGGAAAAAGAGCAATATCCCGGCGATGGTGTAGTAACAGGCTATGGTACAATTAGCGGCCGCACCGTTTACGTGTTCTCTCAGGATTTCACCGTATTTGGTGGATCATTGTCAGAAACCCATGCTGAAAAGATATGCCGTATAATGGACCTTGCTATTCAAAACGGGGCTCCCCTTATAGGTTTAAATGACTCCGGAGGAGCGCGTATACAAGAGGGTGTGGTATCGCTCGGCGGTTATGCGGATATATTCTATCGCAACACAATGGCCAGCGGCGTAGTGCCACAAATCTCAGCCATTATGGGCCCATGCGCAGGAGGTGCAGTGTACTCTCCTGCTATAACCGACTTTATATTAATGGTAGAGCATACCAGCTATATGTTTGTCACCGGCCCTAACGTGGTTAAAACCGTTACGCATGAAGTAGTAACTTCCGAAGAACTTGGTGGCGCACATACTCATGCTACTAAAAGCGGGGTAACGCATTTTGCCTGCGCTAACGAAATAGAGACCATAAAGCACATAAAACAGTTACTAAGCTACATGCCTCAAAATTGTGAGGACCGGGCACCTTCCCTGCCCTACCAACCGCAAAGTGAAGTTCGTGCATCACTTACTAACATATTGCCGGAGAATGTTTCGCAGCCGTACGATATCCGCGAGATTATCAATGAGGTAATAGATGCGGGATCATTCATGGAAGTACATAAAGACTTTGCTGAGAACATTGTGGTGGGCTTTGCTCGCCTTGCCGGTCGTAGTATAGGTATAGTCGCTAATCAGCCGGCATTTTTAGCTGGCGTGCTGGATATTAACTCATCCACAAAGGGTGCGCGTTTTGTACGTTTCTGCGATAGTTTCAATATCCCTCTGCTTGTTTTTGAAGATGTACCGGGATTTTTGCCGGGAACTGATCAGGAATGGAACGCTATTATTACCAATGGTGCCAAACTGCTTTATGCCTTCTGCGAGGCTACCGTGCCACGTATAACGGTAATTACCCGCAAAGCATACGGCGGTGCTTACGATGTAATGAACTCCAAACACATTGGTGCCGACATGAATTACGCCTGGCCAAGTGCAGAGATAGCTGTTATGGGTGCCAAAGGGGCAGCCGAGATCATATTTAAACGCGAGATAACATCGGCAGAAGACCCGGAAGCAAAATGGCGTGAAAAGGAACAGCAGTATGCCGAAATATTTGCCAACCCTTACCGTGCAGCCGAACGCGGCTTTATTGACGAAGTAATTGCCCCCGCAGATACACGCATAAAACTAATTCATGCGTTTAAGATGCTTGAAAATAAAGTGGTGAATAATCCCAGGAAAAAGCATGGGAATATTCCGTTGTGATTTCCAGGTAAGCTTATGACATCAGAATAGAGTTTCATGTTATCTATTGAACAAATAACTCCACACCTCACCTGGCAATTGCGCCGGGATGTGCTTTACCCGGGGGAGTACAAGCATGACATGGAGATGGAGGAGGATAACCACGGATACCACTTCGGTGCCTTTACAGATAATAAGCTGGTGGCTGTGGTATCATTGTTTAAACATGCCGGGGATTGGCAGTTACGCAAATTTGCGGTAAGTGCCGAGATGCAGAAGAGCGGCGTAGGCACACAATTATTAAAATATATTACGGATTTTGTGGTGCAGGAACACGGTACCAAGCTATGGTGCAATGCCCGCTTGTCGGCCACAGGGTTTTATGAACACTTTGGGTTTACTCAGACCGGAGCTGTATTTAATAAGAAGGGTATAGACTACATTGTAATGGAGAAGATGCTCTCCTAAATAAAAAGGTCGACTGCCTTGCGCCGTCGACCCTTTCTTTAACTTAACTGATCTTATTAATTAACGGGGCAAAGTTGAGCTTTGCAGTGTTAAGGTATTATTAAATATTGTGCTAAATTTCAACAACGTTAATAACCTTGTTATGCCTATTTAAACTGCTTTACTATATTTGTGCTTGGCCACCCTGGCCACATACATATACAGATGGCTAAAAAGAAAACTGAAGTTGCGCAGAAACCTGCGATTGTTACAGAGAACTCTCTCGCGTTTTTCGAAAGATATATCAATAACCCTTCGCCTACCGGCTTTGAATGGAAGGGCCAGCAAATGTGGCTGGATTATATAAAACCTTATATAGATGATTATTATGTAGATAACTACGGCACTGCTGTAGGCGTGATAAACCCTACTGCCGAGTACAAGGTAGTGATAGAGGCACATGCCGATGAGATATCATGGTTTGTAAACTATATCACTAATGACGGCCTGATCTATGTTATCCGCAATGGAGGATCTGACCATCAGATCGCACCGTCAAAACGTGTTAATATATACACTGAGACCGGCGTTGTAAAAGCCGTTTTTGGATGGCCGGCAATTCACACCCGTTTGGGCGGTGAAAAAGAGGAAGCTCCGACACTGAAAAATATTTTCCTGGATTGCGGCTGCACCAGTAAAGAAGAGGTAGAAAAGCTTGGCATTCACGTAGGTTGTGTAATTACTTACGAGGACGAGTTTATGGTCCTGAACGATCGTTATTACGTTGGCCGTGCGCTGGATAACCGCGCAGGAGGTTTCATGATAGCCGAGGTGGCACGCTTACTTAAAGAGAACAACATCAAGTTACCGTTTGGATTGTACGTTGTTAATGCTGTACAAGAGGAAATTGGTCTTCGTGGTGCCGAAATGATTGCGCACCGCATAAAGCCAAACGTGGCGATAGTAACCGACGTTACGCATGACACCAATACGCCGATGATCAACAAGATCACTCAGGGTGACCTCAGCTGCGGTAAAGGCCCGGTAATTTCTTATGCACCTGCAGTACAGAACAACCTGAACAAGCTCCTGATTGAGTCGGCGCAAAAAGCTGGTATTCCGTTCCAGCGCCAGGCATCATCACGCAGCACCGGTACAGATACTGATGCATTTGCTTACTCAAACGACGGCGTGCCATCGGCATTGATATCATTGCCGCTGCGTTACATGCACACCACTGTAGAAATGATCCACAAAGAAGATGTGGATAATGTGATACGATTGATCTATGAGTCACTGCTATCGATACAGGCAGGACAAGATTTCAGATATATAAAATAATAAAACAAACATTTAATACCGACCCCTACTTTAACAACAAAAGTCTACTAAAACTATGAAACCAACATTATTAATCCTGGCCGCAGGTATGGCCAGCCGTTATGGCAGCATGAAGCAGGTTGACGGCTTCGGTCCAAATGGCGAAACCATTATTGATTATTCTATTTACGATGCTATAAAAGCAGGTTTTGGAAAAATATCTTTCATCATCCGCGAAGAATTTCTTGATAACTTTAAAGGCATATTCGAGCCAAAGCTTGCTGGTAAAGTTGAAACTGATTACGTTTTCCAAAGTTACGACCTTACCCAGTTTGGCATTACCGAAGAAATTGAACGCGCTAAACCATGGGGAACCGCTCATGCCGTATTAGCTGCGCGCAACCAGGTAAATGAGCCTTTCTGCGTAATTAACGCCGACGACTTCTACGGCTTTGAAGCTTTCCAAAAGATGGCGGAGTTCCTGACCACTGAAGCTGCTGATGACAAGTACTCACTTATCGGCTACCAGGTAGACCGTACCCTTAGCGACCACGGATCAGTATCGCGCGGCGTGTGCCAGGTAGAAGATGGCAACATGGTAGCAATAAATGAACGCCTCAATGTTTATTTCAAAGAAGACAGATCAGTAGTTTACGAAGAAGGCGGGCAGGAATTCCCGTTGTCAAGTGATACCCGTGTATCAATGAACTTCTGGGGTTTTACACCTGCGGTTTTCAAACAAAGCGAGCCAATGTTCAAAGCGTTTGTAGAAAAGAACAAGAGCAATCCTAAAGCGGAATTCTTTATCCCGCTGGTGGCTGATGAACTGATCAAATCCGGTACAGCATCTTTCAAGGTTATCCCTACAGGTGCTAAATGGTTTGGCGTAACTTATAAAGAAGATAAGCCTATCGTTCAAAAAAATATTTCTGAACTTGTAGCTAACGGTACTTACCCTGCTAATTTGTGGGCGTAACACAAACGGCTTCCTAAAAGATCAGGATAAACCATAATTAAAAGGCCATGAAGCTCAGCTTTGTGGCCTTTCTTGTTTAAGTATAATGCTGCCATTAACAGCAAAGATTTATTCACTAATATTTTAGTTTCACCAGCAATAATACCTTCATATTTGATATATTTATTGCTTTAGTAACTATTATGAAAATCAAACTAACCCTTATCCTTTTGCTTGTCAGCGCCTACTCGGCCCGGCTGGCAGCACAAACCCAATACGCCTGGAAAACGGCTACTTCCGGCGGGTACACTTACAAGTACGTAACGGGCGACCCAACTCACTCCCGATTTTACACGCTTAAGAACGGGCTTACCGTTATCCTGAGCCCTACTAACAAGCAACCGCGTATACAGGCCTACATTGCCGTAAAAGCAGGCAGCAAGACAGATCCTGCCGACCATACCGGCCTTGCACATTATCTGGAACACATGATGTTTAAAGGGACCGACAAATTCGGCTCCCTTAACTGGGCTAAAGAAAAACCCTTGCTGGATAAAATAGACGACTTGTATGAACAATATAATTCTACTACAGACGAGGCTAAACGTAAAGAGATATACAAAGAGATAGACAAAACCTCTGGGGAGGCTGCGAAATTTGCTATTGCCAACGAATATGATAAAATGATGGCTGCTATGGGCGGACAGGGCAGTAACGCGTTCACATCTTTTGAGCAAACCGTTTACACCGAAGATATACCAAGTTCTGCAGTAGATAAGTTCCTGACGCTGCAGGCAGAAAGGTTCCGCCAGCCTGTACTACGCATTTTCCACACAGAACTGGAAGCCGTGTACGAGGAGAAAAACCGCGGATTGGATAATGACGGCCGCAAAGCGCAGGAAGCGATGTTCGAAGCATTGTTCCCTAACAACAACTATGGTAAGCAAACTACCATTGGTACTATTCAGCACCTGAAGAACCCATCACTTAAAGCCATCCGCAAGTATTATTACGATTACTACGTCCCCAACAACATGGGCGTGATCCTGGCCGGCGACTTTAACCCTGATGTGATGATCAAGAAGGTGGCCGAGCACTTTGGCTACATGAAGCCTAAAACAGTGCCTGCTTACACCTTCGCGCCTGAGGCTCCTATCACCAGCCCGGTACAGCGCGAAGTTTTCGGTCCGAATCCGGAGAACCTTACTATCGCTTACCGCTTCCCTGGCGCAAGCACGAGGGATGCACGTATGCTAAGCCTGGTTGGCTCTATCCTTACCAATGGCAAAGCAGGCTTGTTCGACCTTGACCTTACCAAAAAACAAAAGCTGCTGAGTGCATCTGCATTCCCGTATATATTAAAAGATTATAGCGCGCTGATGCTGCGCGGCAACCCGGTTAAAGGGCAGTCTCTTGATGATGTGAAAGCACTTATGCTGGCCGAGATTGATAAGCTGAAAAAAGGCCAGTTCTCTGATGATCTGGTACAATCCATAGTAAACAACCAGAAAAAGGGAATTATAGAACAAAACGAAAGTTACGGTCAGCGCGCGGGCAACCTCATGAATGACTTTACGTCGGGTATAGACTGGCGGGTGGATGTGGCCGGAATAAGCGAGCTGAGCAAAGTTACTAAAGCTCAGGTTGTGGCCTTTGCTAACAAGTACCTCAACGATAACAATTACGTGATTGTGTACAAACGCCAGGGCGAGGACAAGAACGTGGTAAAAGTAGAGAAACCGCCTATCACACCTGTGGAAGTGAACGCAGGTGAGCAATCGGCATTTGTAAAAACGATAAACGCTTTACCATCTAACCCTATTAAACCTTTGTTTTTGGATTACGATAAGGACATCCAACGTGCAAAGGCTGGTCCGGTTGATCTGCTATCGGTACAAAATAAAGACAATAGTATTTTTCGCCTTTACTACCGTTTTGATATGGGGAGCTGGAACAATAAGCTGCTGCCTTACGCTGCCTCCTACCTTCAGTTTTTAGGTACTGATAAAATGAGTTCAGAAGATATCAGCAAGGCATTTTACAAGCTTGCGTCCACCTTTAACATCAGCACCAGCAACGAGTACACCACTGTTAACATAGGCGGTCTTCAGGAAAACTTTAACGCTACTGTAACACTATTTGAAAACCTGCTGGCTAACTGTAAGGCAGACGAACAAGCACTTGCCAGCTACAAAGCCCGCCTGAAAAAGTCAAGAGAGAACGCCAAGTTAAATAAGAGTGCCATTATGCAGGGCCTAGTTAATTATGCGCAATACGGCATCAATAACCCTTTCAATAATGTACTTACCGACGAAGAACTTGACAACATAAAAGCACAGGACCTTGTTGATATTTTACATAGCCTGGCCAATTACAAGCACATTGCCCTTTACTATGGCCCTCAAACAGCCGTACAAACAGGCGCCGCGCTGGCTAAACTGCACAAAGTGCCTGCAACATTTACCGCCTATCCGGTGGCAAAGAAATTTACACGTGTGAAACCTGCAGAAAACCAGGTTCTTTTCGCCAATTACGACATGGTACAGGCCGAGATCAACTGGATACGCAACGAAGAACTGTACGATGCAGAAAAGACTGCTACAGCCGACCTGCTGAATAACTATTTCGGCGGGGGAATTAGTTCAATTGTATTCCAGAATATCCGCGAATCAAAGGCGCTGGCTTACTCTACCTATGCATATTATAGCCAGGCATCAAAGATGGGGCAAAATGATACGTTTGTGGCCTATGTGGGTACCCAAGCCGACAAGATGAACGATGCTATAAAGGCAATGAACGAGTTGTTGAACAACATGCCTGAGTCTGAGAAAGGATTGCTCGCTGCGCGTGATAACGTTCGTAAATCTATAGAGACCGAACGCGTTACCCAGGACGATATCCTGTTTAATTACCTGGATGCGAAACAAAAAGGATTAAACTACGATATTAGGAAAAATACTTTTGCGGCAAGCAGTAAACTCAGCCTTGCCGATGTTAAAGCTTTTCACGATACAGAACTGAAGGATAAACCATACACTTATTGCATAGTTGCTTCTGAGAAAAGAGTTAGCGAAGAAGACCTTAAAAAATACGGCTCGGTATCTAAGCCCGACCTTAAAACCATATTTGGTTATTAACCTTACAAAAAAGGGCTGGTTTTGCAACCAGCCTTTTTTTTGTTTAACTGCGTAAACATCTGTTAACAAACCGTTTTTATTAATTTAATTTTTCCTTTATATTCGTCACTTCAGCCCCTACAACCTATATCTCTGCCGTGGAAACTGCTACTGTACAACCGATTCACTCCCGATGCCCAAAATGCGGCAAACATTTTCATCATAAATTACACCGCAGCTGGGTGGTGAAAAACCTGCTTTGGTTTATGCCCTATCAAAAGTATTTCTGCGCTAATTGCAAAAAGGGTGTTTACATTCTCAAAAAGGATTAATATACCTCTTCTATGATGTTTGGTATAAGTATTGCTAAATGTGGGTAGAATGTGTTAAAGACAACACAATAGCAGATACTTAACAACAAGAAAATGCGACGGATATTAGCGGTAGATGACGATAACGATATATTAGAGGTTCTACAATTTATACTTGAAGACTCGGGCTACGAGGTGGAAACGCTTAGTGATGGCCGAAAATTAATGGATGTTATTAGGGAAAAACACCCTGATCTCATTTTGCTCGACATAATGCTTGGTAACATGGATGGTCGTGAGTTATGCAAAACACTTAAGCAAAGCATTGAGATGAATGATATACCTGTTATCCTGATATCTGCTAGCCACAATATTGCCGCTCCTTTAAACCAGGATGGTGCTCCAAATGATTTTATTGCAAAACCGTTTGACATCAATCACCTGCTCAATAAAATAAAAACTCATTTAAAAGCTGCCTGAGCCGTTACCGGCTTTATACCTAATTGCTGTAATTCCTTATCAATTCGGTTGTTCCATTGCTCTTGCTGCCAGGTGTTACGGCTGTGTGCAGTTTCTCCATCATACTGTTTTTGCAGTGAATCGATCTCCCTTAACGCGTCCAGGTAAGCAACATTTATAGGTCCGTCGTAATTACGTGGATCGTATTTGATGTTCAGTAGATTTTGCCTGAAATGTTCGGCAACTATTTTTACGATATCAAAATGCCGCTGCTCGTGATTAAGCCCGTAATCGTCCATCGCTTCCGGCTTTGCCCAGCAGGCGCTTTTAGCTGCGTAAATTTTTAGGTCAATCTTTATCTGGAAAATCCCTTTTACTAGTTTAACATCCTCGTTGTAGCCAAGGCTGGCAAATACTTCGGCACCGTATTTATTATTTCGTGGCCTGTCCTTGAAATCTGCCCATTTTAACGGACGATCTATGTTGTAGTAGATGGTATCACCTTCGGTGTTCTCTGTGTAATTACTAAAAGAAATTTTAACTGCTTTGGCAAGTGCTATATTGTTGTTAGCCTGGCTGTCTATCCATTTGTTAATGTAAATAAGGCTGTTGTCCAGTGCAGTCCGCAACAGTGGCTCTGCTTGTTGTGCACCACCCGCCTTGCGCTGATAGGTGCTCTCCGCTTCATAGCTATCCAGCCGGGTAAATTCGTCATCGTATATCAGCCCAAAATCAAGAGCGACACGTATACTTCCCTGCGCCATTCCATTTGCTACCGGCTTTTCAGCGAGATCAATTGCCTTTATCCGGAGGGTTACAGCACGAAGGTTTTTATTTGAAGGCAAACCGCGAATAAGGTAATTCTTAAGAGCAGCACTCCCGCCTTTAATGCTGGCACTTACAACCTCTGGTGCTTTAGCCGGCATGCCACCTGCCTGTACCAGTTTACCAATAATACCCGGGTTAGAGCGCTCGTCGATAACCGAGGCTATGTAAAATTCTTTAGAAGATAAAGCGATATGTTGGTCTTGTAACTGCAGGTAAGCCCCGGGCTGTGGCGCAGGTTTAAGGCCCGTTATAGTGGTAATTGTAATGGCTACCAAAACCAGGCAAAAAATAGTTTTAAGTAAGGGGAATCTATTCAGCGTCATTCGTTGTAAAAACGTGTTAAATGCGTGCTTATTTTGTTGAACATCATCGTATTTACATCCTTATGACCATTATATTTTGAAGATGTTTCAAAGCACCAGTCCCGGCTTAAAACGTTTGGCCAAAAGCCCGGTCGCCAACGAAGGATTTACTTCTGCTACTATTACGCCTGCTTCTCCGTAAGGCTGGTAAGCTGCGCAGGTACCATCAGGCGCTACTATAGAACTGGCAGATTCCTGATACTTCATTGCGTAACCTACGCTCGCGAAATAAATTGTGTTTTCCATGGCCCGCATCATCATGGCTTTTTCATAATAAGGGTTTGTTTTCGCGCCCCATTCACTAAGCTGTATACCATCCATATTGCTGCCTGTAAAGTGCGGGTGAAAAACTACCTGGGCCCCGCGCGAAGCTGCCCACCTGACCGACTCAGGATACCGGAAGCCTTCATGGCAAATGGTTATACCAAAGGTCAATCCGTCTATCTCGAAAAGCTGTCGCTGTGTGCCGGCTGTCCAGATAACATCTTCAGATGGGTCAAGTTGATTTTTGGCCTGATACCCCAGTATCTCGCCCGTACCGGATACTACATATGCAACATTTAACCTATCACCAACGCTAAACCAATCCATCGGGATGATGATGGCTATTTTGCTTTCAGCAGCTATCTTGCACACAGTGTCCAGTGCGTCCTGCATGTTCTTGGGTGAGCTCTTCTCTACACTATACCCTGGCATAGGGTATCCGGGTATAAACGACTCAGGGAAGCAAACAATACCTGCCCCCTTATTCGCAGCTTCGTTCGAAAAATCTTTAACCAGGCCTAAGCCATCTTGTATGGATTTAGGGAATGGCGGGGTGGCAAGTGCTATTTTCATCAGCTTATATTAACGTTGCTATAAAGTTGCAAAAAACAGCACTTAAAAAATGTGATTTCTGCAGGTTTTCGCTTGTACTTATACACATGCCCATGTATTTACCAACAACCGCCGGCAAAGCAAAACTATAGTTGCTAATTTTAGTTTTCCACGGGAATACCACCCAGCTACCTTCTCCGTTTAAAAATAGTTCTTATTCACATTTGTTAATTACTAATGTGGATTGCATTTTTGCGGTTAAGCTATTTTCGCACCGTCGTTAGTACGTACTCTATGATAAAACTGAAATACTTCACCCTGGTTGCACCGGTGTTTCTTGCCCTTTCAGCGCAGGCGCAGCAGAACCCATCTTTCCACATCAACGAGGTTTATAACTCTGCTAATGAATTGCTTAGCAAGCAAAAATACGCTTCAGCCGCAGAGCAGTTCCGCCTGGTGGAGCGGTCGCGCTTAAAAACATCATCACAGGCAAAGTTTGAAACAGAACTCTCTTTACTTAAAGAGAATGCGCAATATTACGAAGCATTATGCGCGTTAGAATTGGGAAATGATGATGCCGAAAGCATGTTTTTACGCTTTATAAAGGAGCATCCCGAAAATCCGCTTACCAAATTGGCGTTCTTCCAGATAGGCCGTTCTTACTCAAAACAGGAGAAATACCAGGAGGCGCTAAACTGGTTTAATAAAGTGGATGCGGGTGATCTCAACGGCGCACAAAACACTGAGTACAAGTTCCGTAAGGGCTATGCTTACTTCATGCTTAATGATTATAGGAACGCCCAGGCACTATTTGGCGAGGTAAAAAACAAACGCTCCCCTTTCCTGGACGATGCCACTTACTACTACGCTTACATTGCATACCTCAACAAGGATTACAATGTAGCGCTGGTAAACTTCGAAAAACTTAAGAATTCCAAAAAGTACGAAAACAGCTATCCTTACTACATCACAGCGGTTTATTTTCTTGATAAAAGGTACGACGATGTACTAAACTATGCTGTACCTATCCTGCAAACCACTAAGCAGCAGCATGAAACAGAGATGCTGCGCATAATAGGTGCTACCTACTTTGCGAAAGGAAATTTCGACAAGTCGGTAGAATATTACAGCCGCTTTCAGGATCAGGATCAAAATAAAACACAGAATACACAAGACAGCTACCAAATTGGCTATGCATACTACAAAGTAGGCAACTACGGTAAAGCGGCTGCCGAACTGGAAAAACTGGTTGCACAGAATGACAACTATAGTCAAAGCGGTAACTACACCCTTGGCGATGTTTTCCTGAAGATGAACAACAAGCAAAGTGCCCGCAACGCATTCTTTGCTGCATCAAGGTTAACGTATGACAAACAGTTACAGGAAGATGCACTGTATGAATATGCAAAACTTTCTTACGAGCTTGACTTTAATAACGAAGCGCTGACCGCCACCCGTACGTATCTAAAGAACTATCCACGATCCGGCCGTATCGACGAGGTGAAGACATTATTGGGCGAGGCTTTGCTGAACTCGCGTAACTATAAAGAAGCCGTAGAAATACTGGAGCCTATACCAAACAAATCTGCAAGTGCGCAGGAAGCTTATCAAAAGGTAGCTTACTATCGTGGCCTGGAATTTTACAATGAACGTGCTTTTGAGAATGCCATCGGAATTTTCTTACGCTCACTAAACTACCCGGTAGATAGCAAGATTAAAGCGCTTACCCACTACTGGATGGCTGAGGCTATGTACGAAGTACGTAAATATGGTGAATCAGTAGATAACTTCCAGAAGTTTTTGGAGATGCCGGAGTCTAAACAGACCGACGTAGCTAACTTTGCCAATTACGCCCTGGCGTACGCTGCCTTTGGTGACGAACAATACGGCACAGCAGCCAAATACTTCGAACGCTTTTTACAGGGCGAACCAAGGGATAAAAACACAGAGAACGACGCGATCAGCCGCCTGGGTGACAGCTATTTTGTACTGAAAAGCTACGGCAACGCGCTAAATGCTTATGACAGGATTATAGCCCGCCAAAGCCAGGGTCAGGACTACGCTTTGTTCCAGCGCGGTATCATACAAGGGTTGCAGGGGTCGCTTGATGCCAAGATCAGCACCTTAAATGATGTGCTGAGCCGCTTTCCGAATTCGGACTATGCAGATGATGCCAGCTTTGAGATAGCTTACACTTATTTCCTAAAGAACAACGGCGACCGTGCAAAGGCAGACTTACAAGCAATGGTTCAAAAGTATCCGCGCAGCAGTTATGTACCGCGTGCGCTTACTACTATTGGCTTGATTGATTATAATGCGGGACGGGACGACGAGGCTGTAAACTCCTTTAAAAAGGTAGTTGCAGATTATTCTTCAAGCGACGAAGCTAAGCAAGCACTTAAACAGGTAGAAAAGATTTACACAGATAAAGGCGACGCCGCAACGTTTATCAATTACGCAGGCAGCACCGCCATTGGCAACTATTCCACTGCCGATCAGGAGAACATCATGTATGCAGCGGCAAATAACCTGTACCAGCGCGGCGAGTGGCAGGCTACTGTAAACGCGGTAAATGCTTACTTTGATAAGTTCCCGAACAAACAGATCTACGAGAAAGAGTCACGCTACATTCGCGCGCAGTCACTTGCCAGCCTTGGCCGTAATGACGAAGCTATTGTAGACTATAACGTGATCCTGAACGACTGGACAAGCGCTTACAGCGAGAAATCGCTTATTGCGATGGCAAAGCTTTACATGGGCCAGAAAAAGTATAATGACGCTATTGTGTTCCTGAAAAGGTTAGAGACCAACTCCGAGTACAAGGCAGATTACTCTTTTGCTATAAATAACCTGTTATACGCTTATGGTCAGATAAACATGCCTGACGATATGCTCAAGTATGCAAATCTCATCCGTGACAACGAGAAATCGGCGCAGGAAGATGTGGCAAAAACAGGTGTCTACGCCGGTCGTGCCTACCTGATGAAAGCGGATACTGCATCAGCCATTACCGAGTTCAACTTTACTTTAAAAAACACCAAGAGCGTAGCAGCAGCCGAAGCCAAATACAACCTGGCTAATATTGAGTACCAGCGCGGCAAATACAAGGCATCACAAAAAACCTGCTTCGAGCTTACCAAGGAAATGCCAAACTATGACTACTGGGTAGCAAAAACCTACATCTTGCTTGCAGATAATTACGCTGCTCTTAAAGATACGTACCAGGCAAAAGCCACGCTGCAGAGTATAATTGAGAATTATAAGGGCAACGACGACATATTGCCTACTGCCAAACAGAAACTAGCCGCAATGATGCCGCAAAAAGCATCAAACTTAACGCCGGCAGCCGACAAACCTGCCGCTGCTGATACAACAGGAGTTAACAAAGAACAATAGAGAGACAAGCAATGAACACGAAATATATATACATACTGCTCACCTTGTTAATGGTAGGTTACTTTGCTCCTGCAAGCGCGCAAACAAAGAAACCGGCGACAAAAACTACGCAGAAACCCGCAGCTAAACCGGCGAAGAAAACCGTTGCTAAAAAGCCGGCAAAAACAACTACCCAACAGAAAGCATCAGCCAAGAACCTTGGTGACGCGGCATCTACCGTAGCTGCTGATACTACAAAAAGGGGCGGCAAAACAGACCCTGGTTCACCGGGAAACAGCGGACTTGCCGAAGAAATTGTAGTAACTACTGCCTACAAGCCCGTATTGGCTGAAGCTGTAAAAATCCGTCGTAACCCCGACCTGGAAGAAGTATCGCCGTTTAAAGCACCTTTGGCTTACGCTCCTCTGGACAAAAAGTTGCAGCAGGATAACAACATTCGGCAGCTTGAAGCTATGAAACGCCCGGCCGAGCAGGACTCCGTACTGCTCAACAACTATGTAAAGGTTGGCGCGGGCAGCAAGAAAACCACCTACGCCGAAGCTTACTTTGCAACCGGACGCGACCAGGCATTGCAGGCAGGTGGTTTTGTAAAGCATTTTGCACAAGCAGGTAGCCTTGATAAACAAAGCGAAATAAACGACGAAATTGGTGTGTTTGGTAAGAGTATCAATACGGAGAACACTATAACCGGGCGCATCAATTACAAACGCCGTGGGACGTATTTCTACGGGTTCGATCAGGATCAGCCGATACCGTCAGCTTTTGCTCCCGAGAAACAAACGTTTAACACCATAAGCGGCGAAGCCGAATTGGCCAAGAACTACAAAGACGTTGAGAACGATTTTACTTACGCTGCTAAAATTAAAGGGTACATCTTCAGCAATGCTTTTAAGGCACGCGAGAACAACCTTGTTTTATCAGGTTTCTTAAACCAGACAGTAAAACAATTTTACGCAGGTGTAAGCGCGTCTCTGGATCTTAACACACAAAAAGACCTTAACTACGACTACTCTAACAACATAGTTCGCGCTAATCCTTACATCAAGTTTCAGGGCGAGAATTACAAGATAGATGGTGGTATCAACATCGTAAAAGAGTTTGGTTTATTATCCAGGTTCTTCATATTCCCGGCGGCTAAAATTGAGTTCCAGGTAGTACCGAAGTATGTTCGTCTGTTTGCAGAAGCGAAGGGGGATGTAAACCGCGCATCTATAAAAGAATATGCTGACGTTAATCCATTTATAGATCAGAGCATCAACCTGCAGAACTCGGTAGACCAACTGGATATTGCTGCGGGTTTAAAAGGCACACTGGCACCCGGCCTGAGCTTTAAGGCAACATTCTTCCGCAATAGCATCAAAAACATGGCTATGTTCGTAAGCAACTCCACTGCTCCGGGTAACAAGTTCCTGGTGGTGTATGATGGCGGGAAAACACGTGTAACCGGCTTTAACGGCGAACTGGACTTTAAAGCGTCCGAAGATTTCGATCTTTTTGGCCGTGCCGAGTTCAAGGACTACAAAATGGCTACCGAAGCAAGGCCGTGGAACTTGCCTAAGTTCATGCTTACCGCAGGAACAACCATTCACATTACGGATAAAGTTGACATTAATGGTGCCCTGCTTTTCAGAGGATCAACTACAGACTGGCTGCTGGTAAACGGCGCTACGCCTGCTTCACCGGCTTACCGTACCTTGCCATCTTTTGCCGACCTGAGCGGCGGCGCGGCTTACAAGGTGAACAAAAAGATATCGGCGTTTGTACAAGTGAACAATATTCTTAATTCGTCCAACCAGATCTGGCTTAATTATCCAAGTTATGGTCTTAATGTATTTGGCGGTGTTGCGTTTGCTTTCTAATGCGATTTTTGATGTTTTACAATAATCCGTACTTTTAGCGCATGGATGTAAGCAACTTCATAAGCGAGCTACTCGGTTTGCATGGCGACGTAAGCGTGCCCGGGCTTGGTTATTTTGCGCACACCCGTGTAAACGGCTATTACGACGATAAAGAAAGTAAGTTTTACCCTCCGGGCTACAGCGTACAATTTGATCCGCAGTCGTTAGATGATGACAATACGCTTGCGCTGTACATAGCCGAAAAGAAGAACATCTCCCTGGCATCGGCAAAATACTTTATAGAAAAGTTTGTTGCTTCTATAAAACAGCAAGCCGTACAAGGCGAAGTTGCCCTTGGCAGTTTGGGCTGGTTATCATCAAACAGGTACCAACTATCTTTCCGGCCAAACGTAGGTACCGGTAACAGTGCCGAGTTTTTTGGTTATCCGGTTATATCGCTTCCAAAATTAGGAGATGCCGATACCACAGCTGCAGATACCGGAACTCAACCGCCTCCTATTGAAGAAGCAACACCAGATCCGGAATACCAGCCGCAGCCATATTATCCGCCTGCACTGGAGAATGAGCAGTACCAATCTGCAGAAAGTGAAGAGAGCTACCTGGTAGAACTTACAAATAAACGCCGCCGCAAAACCACATGGGTATTTGTAGTGCTTGCATTATTGTTAGCGGTTTTAATTGCATTCCTTGTAAACCGGTACGACCCCTCATCGTTCAATTTCTCCTCATTACCTAATAAAAAGTCTGAAGCCAAACAACCTGCAGTGGTAATGCAAAATTTAGATAGCACTGCCGCTAAGCCTAAGGCGCCAGACACCACCGCAGCTAAACTACCGGATACTACAGCTAAAAAAACTGACACAGTAGCAAAACCAACCACAACACCGGCGACAGCAACCCCTGCACCAGTAGAAAATAGCCTCACTACCGTTAAAGATATTTCTACTATTGCCCGTTATGAAGTAATCGCCGGGTCGTTTAGAGATCTAAAGGAAGCTGCAGGCGCCATATTGCAATTTAAGAAGGCCGGCCTTGATGCCAAGATAGTACCCGAAGCACCGGGTAAACGCATTAAGGTATCAGTAGGTACATTTGTTACCCGTGGGCAGGCCGAGGACAATAAAAGGCAACTCATCTCGTCTAAAAAGGTACCGGCCGATACTTATGTAATGCCAATAAACCCAAAAGAGACTACAATAAAGCGCTAAGTCGCTCAACTAACAATAATTCAGAAACAAACAGCAAATGACTTTATTCTTAGCCCAGGTTACAGATACCGCAACTAAACTAATAGATACCGCAAAACAAACCACCACTCAGCTTGCTACTGCCCCGGCAGACGACCTGCATTTTGGCGACCTGCTTATTAAAGGTGGCTGGGTGATGATCCCGATTGGTATACTGGCTGTATTAGGACTGGTGATATTTTTCGAGCGTTATTTTACAATACGCAAAGCTTCTAAAGACGAAAGCCAGTTGATGGTGCAGGTACGCTCAAGCATTATGTCGGGCAATCTCGAGTCGGCTGTAGCAGTTTGCCGTAACAGCAACTCTCCTTTAGGCCGTATGCTGCAAAAAGGTTTATTGCGCATTGGCCGACCGATTAAAGACATAGAAGGCGCTATTGAAAACGTGGGCAAACTGGAGGTATCAAAATTGGAAAAGAACATTGGTATATTAGGCATCGTAGCCGGTATTGCACCCATGTTCGGGTTCCTTGGTACTATCGCCGGCGTTATTAAGATATTTTATGATATATCAAAAACAGATAACATCAGCATGGGCGTTATCTCTGGCGGTTTATACGTAAAGATGGTAACCTCAGCAGCGGGCCTTTTTGTAGGTATTATTGCTTACGTGTGTTACCACGTGCTGAACATGATGGTAGATAAAGTGATCCTGAAACTGGAAACCGACGCTATCGAATTTATTGACCTGTTAGAGGAGCCAAGCAAATGAACCTGAGAAAAAGACAACGGGGCGCATCGGCAGAAGTACATACATCGGCCATGAACGATATTATGTTCTTTTTGCTGCTGTTCTTTCTTATCGCCTCTACGGTAACCAACCCTAACGTGGTAAAGCTGATGCTGCCAAAATCGTCCAGCGGACAGGCAGTATCTAAGAAAACCATTAACGTTTCTATAGACCAGAACCTGAATTACCAGGTGAACAAAAAGCCCGTTCCGTTAGATCAGCTACGGGGCGCTTTAGAAGGTTATAAGAGTATGGCAAACGAACTTACTATAGTGCTGTTTGTAGAACATACGGTAGCTATAGAAAACGTTGTACAGGTAATGGACATAGCTAAAGATTTAAATATAAAGATGGTGCTGGCCACCCAGCCTAAAGGGAAGTAACTAATAGTTGCAGTGAGCGGCAGACAGTTTGCAGTTAGCAAACTTAAAAACCAGGAACTGCATACCGAGAACTGAGAAACTGATGTACAGGGAAGAAAATAATTATCCAAAAGCGTTTGCTGCAACAGGCTTAGTATTGGCGCTGGTGTTTGCCCTGTGCTATTTTATTGTTATACATACACCAGAGAAACAAGAGGACGGCACCGGCGGCATATTGGTAAACTACGGTACGGTTGACGAAGGTATGGGCAACGATTACATGAGCATTGAAGAACCATCTGTAGCGGAAAATGCCAATCAAACCAAGCCCGACAAAGTAACAGATGCCCCTCCTACCGAGCAAAAGCAGGAAGTAGAAAGCAGCGACAAGGATGTGGTGACCCAAAATACCGAGGATGCTCCTGAAGTAGCAGCCAACTCCAAGGCACCCAGCAAAACCGTAGCCACGCAGGCAACTAAGCCGGTAACTGCGCCTACTGTTAACCAGAACGCGCTTTATAAGGGTAAAACTAACAATGGCACCGGCGAAGGTGACGGTACAGGCTCCACTCCGGGCAACCAGGGTAAAACAACCGGGACCACACTCACCAACAACTATAACGGTACAGGCAGCGGCAATGGCGGTAACCTTAACCTTACCCAGCGCAGCTTTGTATCGTACCCAAAAGTGACCGACCCAAAACGCCAGAGTGGTAAAGTAGTAGTGGACATTCGTGTCGACAAAAATGGCGTGGTAATATATGCCAATGCAGGTGCTCGTGGCACAACCATTACCGACCCGGACCTGCTACAAAAATGTGAAGCAGCCTTGTTAAACTCCAGGTTCACGGCTTCGGAAACCGCCCCAGAGGCGCAATCTGGCCAAATGACATTCGTATTTAAGGTGAACTAATTTTGTTTGCAGTTTTCTGCAGGCAGTTTGCATCTTTGTAACATTGGATACAGAGTTCATTTTGCGTTTATGTCAAACTTAAAGCAAACTGAATACTGCTTACTGTCTAACCCATGGACTACAAAGCTACCCTCGATTTTCTTTATACCCAGCTGCCGATGTTTACACGGGTTGGTGCATCCGCTTTTAAAAAGGATTTAACCAACACACTTGCGCTATGTAACAGGCTAGATAATCCGCAGCACAAGTTTAAAAGTATACATGTAGGTGGTACCAACGGCAAGGGTTCTACTTCGCACATGCTGGCGGCTATCTTGCAAAGCGCCGGGTACAAAACAGGACTTTATACCTCTCCTCACCTGAAAGACTTTCGCGAACGCATCCGTGTGAACGGGAAAATGATAAGCGAGCAAACCGTGATTGACTTTGTAGCGGATCATAAACACGACTTTGAGGAAATAGAACCATCGTTTTTTGAGATGACGGTTGCGCTGGCTTTTGATGTATTTGCAAAGGAAAAAGTGGACATCGCCGTTGTTGAAGTGGGGCTGGGCGGCAGGTTAGACTCTACTAATGTAATTACCCCATTACTTTCGGTAATCACCAACATTGGTTGGGACCATATGAACATGCTGGGCGATACCCTACAACTGATTGCCGGAGAAAAGGCCGGCATCATAAAACCGGGAGTACCAGTTGTAGTGGGCGAATACCAACCTGATGTGGCCGGTGTGTTTATGCACAAAGCCGAGCAGGAAGGCAGCCGGATAGAATTTGCCTCCGAAGACTGGGAGATAGTTAGCCAAAGCAGCGATACCAAAACTTTAAGGGTAGAAGTACAGAAGCAGGTACTGCCTACCTTTGCATTTTCTGAAGACCCGGTATTGCACTTACAATTGGACCTTCCCGGCAGCTACCAGGCAAAAAATTTGAAGACAGTATTATCTGCTGTTGAGGAATTGCGCGAACAAGGCTATAATATAACAGACGAGCATATTGCAACAGCCCTTAAACAAGTAAAAACTCTAACCGGGTTGCATGGCCGTTGGGAGGTATTAAACACCTCGCCGCTTACTATATGCGATACTGGACACAATCCCGAAGGGATACAGGAAGTTTTAAAGAATATCGCCTCGGTAAAGTACAGCAAACTGCATTTTGTTATAGGTATGGTAAACGATAAAGACATTAGAAAAGTGCTGAATATGTTACCCGCAAATGCCACCTATTATTTTTGCAGGCCCGATATTCCCCGCGGACTGGAAGCGGAAAGCCTAAAGCAGCAGGCAAACGCAATAGGCTTAAACGGAACCGTTTATGCTTCGGTGAAAGAAGCCGTAGCAGCAGCAAAGGTAGCTGCAGATAACAACGACCTCGTTTTTATCGGTGGCAGCACCTTTGTAGTAGCTGAGGTTGTGTAATTTGTTAAAGTGTTTACAGTTAATTTGCCGCACCATTATCAACTTTCATATATCGATTCGTGACTTATGGCTTTAAAGAAACACATCATTATAGTGTTGGTAATGTTGCTTTGTCAGGTCAGTTACAGCTGCCGGCCCCACCCCAGGCCTGAAGAAAAGCTATTGCAAACGAAAGCTGTCTCTAACGGAGCTAAAGAACCCGCAATGAACAACGAGAAAATGTTCAGGGTATCTCTGCGCCGGTTTAAACAAGCTGTTAAAACACATAATAAACAAGAGTTGAAGCTTCTCTTTAATTTTCCACTGCAAACAAGTCCGCAATGGACAAATGATGAAGTGCTAAATTCAAATGTAAACCCAAAAACAGGCTTACTGACGGAATCAGAATTTCTTTCCTTCTTTAACGACATTTTTACCGCAGACGTTCTCCGGCTCATACCCGTAAGCGACGAAAGTGACTTGTTGAAAATTGATAAATTGACTGACGAAAACTATTACAAGCAGCTAATGAAGGTTGCTGACGAAAACAGCACCTTATTTGAGTTGAATAAGCAGTACACCCAGGACAATGGCCAGGAAACCTCTTTCGGGTTTGTTTTTGGAAAGGTAAACGGAAGCTATAAAGTTATTAGCTACTACAGACCCTGGCCTTTAAAGGATTAGTCCTGCTTAGTTATTACAATTAGTTATATGTTATTGGAGGATAAAATCTATTTTTACCTAAAACCAATTTAAAATGCCCTACCAACCATCTGCCGATAGATATAACAAAATGCGTTACCGCCGCTGCGGCAAAAGCGGTATAAAATTACCCGAAATATCACTTGGTCTTTGGCACAACTTCGGCCATGTGGATGTAATGGAGAACTTCCGCAAGATTTTGCACCTTGCCTTTGACAGTGGCATCACCCACTTTGATCTGGCAAACAATTATGGACCGCCTCCAGGCTCTGCCGAAACTAATTTCGGTAAGATCCTAAAGGAGGACTTTACCGGCTATCGCGATGAAATGATCATTTCTACCAAAGCGGGGTACCACATGTGGGAAGGCCCTTATGGTGAGTGGGGTTCAAAAAAATATCTGGTCTCCAGCCTTGACCAAAGCCTTAACCGCATGGGGCTTGATTATGTTGACATATTTTACCACCACCGTCCTGACCCTGATACCCCGCTTGAAGAAACCATGAGCGCGCTCGACCTTATTGTGAGACAGGGAAAAGCTTTGTACGCGGGTATATCTAATTACAACGCCGAAGAAGCGGACAAGGCCATTGCTATATTGAAAAAGCTAGGTACTCCTTGCCTCATCCATCAGCCAAAGTACTCGATGTTTGTGCGCGACCCTGAAGAGGGCCTGCTGGATGTACTTGGAAGAGACGGCGTGGGCTGTATCCCTTTCTCACCTTTAGCGCAGGGCCTGCTTACCAACAAATATTTGCATGGCATTCCGGAGGATTCGCGTGCGGCTAAGTCTACCGGTTTCCTGCAAACAGACCAGGTAACGCCGGAAGCGATAGAAAAAGTGAAAAAATTGAATGTACTTGCAGAACAGCGCGGCCAAACACTTGCACAAATGGCTATAGCCTGGCTGTTAAAAGACGAGCGGGTAACATCGGTGCTCATCGGCGCCAGCAAACCAGCCCAACTTGCAGATTCACTAAAAGCGCTGGACAACACCGGCTTCTCGTCAGATGAGTTAAACAAGATTGAAGACATACTAAAGTAGTGCATTATTGCACCCTAAAAAAAGCCTGCTTGAACAAGCAGGCTTTTTTTGTAGTCACTGTTTCGGTTACAGTGTTCCGCTTTTCAGCTGACACCATCTTTAAAATATAACTTATTGAAAATCAAGCTACAAAGAGTTTAACTCAAATTAGCATACTGTTTCGGGTTGTTTCGCTTTAATTTATAAGTATTTGTATTATAGTTAGTTAACCAAAACAACTGTTTCGGGTGTTTCGCTTTTGCGAAACGAAACACTTTACACGCAAATAAGTTACGTTGCACTTTAACAATAATTAACATCCGGCATCTAACAGTTTTGGGGAATAAGCCCCAACTTAGCGCAAACAGCACAATTAATGAAGCACACCCTACTCCTTAGTCTTTTTCTAGTGTTCACCTGCGGGTTATTCGCCCAGGATATTACCATAAGCGGTAAGATCAGCAGCGAAGACGGTAAGCCTATCCCCTTCGCCACCGTGTACGTTAAGAATAGTACTAAAGGCACCTCGGCAAATAGCGAGGGTGGGTATACCATCAACATAAAACCCGGTAGCTATGACCTAATTTATAAAGCGCTTGGTTATGGGCAGGAAACGCGCCATGTTGATGCAAAAACAAACCAAACAATTAATGTAACGCTGAGAGCTGAAGATTTTCAGCTTAAAGAAGTAGCCATACACGCCGGTGCCGAAGACCCGGCGTACGCCATTATCAGAAAAGCCATTAAGAAGCGCAAAGGGTATTTAAACGAAGTAAACGCCTATACAGCTGATGTGTATGTAAAAGGCTTACAAAAGATGCTGGCCGCACCTAAGAAATTCCTGGGCTTTGATGTACAGCGCGCAGCGAGAGAGAACGGATTGGATAGCAACCGCAGGGGCATCGTTTATTTGTCGGAGTCTCAATCTAAACTGAGCTTTATGCAGCCGGACAACTATCACGAGGAGATGATATCTTCAAAAGTATCGGGCAGCAACCAGGCATTCAGCTTCAACCGGGCCAGCGACTTGCGGGTGAATTTTTACGATAACATGCAGGTTTGGGAAGGTTTAAGCAACCGGCCGCTCATCTCCCCTATTGCTGATAACGCGCTGTTCTATTACAAGTACAAATGGATGGGGATAGCTATAGAGAACGGCGAGACCATCAACAAGATACAGGTAACCCCCCGCCGCGGCTACGACCCTTGCTTTAGTGGATACATTTACATTATTGAAGATAGCTGGAGGCTGCAGGCGTTGTCTCTGTCCATTACCAAGAAAGCCAATATCAACTTTGTAGATACGTTGTCGGTAGATCAAACCTTCTTCCCGGTGAATAGTAAAGTTTGGATGCCATCTACCATAAAGTTTGAATTTACGGGCGGGTTGTTCGGCTTTCGTATTGGTGGGTACTTTATATCCGTATACAAGAATTATGATGTAAACCCGGTAATAGATAAAAAGCAGTTTAAAGAAGTGCTACGTATCACCAAAGAGGTCAACAAAAAAGATTCTGCTTATTGGGACCAGGAACGCCCCATCCCGCTTACTAGTGAAGAAGTAACCGACTACCAAAAGAAAGCCATACTGGCAAAAAAGCGAGAGTCAAAGGAATACCTTGATTCTCTTGACAGGGAGCACAACAAGTTCGATCTTGGTGGTTTCCTCCTCAGCGGATATTACCACAACAACCGCTATAAGCATGAGTCGTTTAGAGTAAGCAGTCCGCTATTTGGCACATCTTATAATACTGTACAAGGCCTTGCACTTGATTATAGCGCATCATACACTAAACAGATTGATAGTGCCAACAACAAGTACTTTTCTGTTTATGGTAAAGCCGGATATGGCTTTTCAAATAAGCTGGCTTACGGCTCTGTAGGTGTCGCGCTGCCGGTAGGCAAGTTTATGCTAAATGTAACTGGAGGTTCCGAGGTGACGGACCTGAACAACCTTCATCCGGTAAGTAACCTTGTAAATACCGCTTATACGCTGCTGAACCGGGAGAATCTCGAGAAGTTTTACCGTAAGCAATTTGCGCAAGTGAGTTTGTCAACCCGCGTATTCGGCGGATGGAGAGCGAATGCTTGGGCCGAGTGGGCCGACCGCAAATGGCTGCCGAATACTGCTGACTATAGCTTGTTTCATCCTAAAGATCACGAATTCACCTCTAATAACCCTTTAAACCCCGCACAGGACTTACCGCTGTTCGAGCAGAACCAATCGTTCAAGATCGGCTTCCGCACCAGTTACGATTTCAGCAACAAGTATGAGACTTACCCATCGGGCAAACGCTACCTGCCGTCGAAATATCCCACCATTGGCTTGAACCTGGTGAAAGGAATAAAAGATGTGCTAGGTTCTGATGTTGATTACACCTTGTTATCCGCTGATATCTCTAAGTCAAATATCCCGTTAGGTTTTTATGGAAAAACATCGTTTTACATTGGTGCCGGCAAATTTATTAATGCGAACAGCCTGTTCTATACTGATTTTAAGCAGTTCAACGGCAACCAGGTTTTGGTTTATAATACCGGCATAAACAGTTTCCTGCTGCTAAATTATTACCGCTATAGCACCGGAGACAAATACCTCGAGGGTCACCTGGAGCATAATTTTTCCGGCTTTATTACCAACAAAATACCATTGTTGCGCAAGTTGAAATTACAGGAGATATTTGATGTAAATTACCTGTACACGCCTACTCTTAAGCACTACACCGAACTTGGTTTTGGCGTACAGACCAATACTGGTATAAGGGTAATGTATGGAATGTCTTTCAACAATGGCAATAAGGTAAATAACGCACTAAGAATAGGACTGAGCTTTTGATCAAAAATCTGAAATCTCCTTCATGACATCTGCCGTTTGAATGCTATCTTTGCCCATGCAAGAAAAGATCCTCATTCTTGACTTCGGCTCACAATTCACACAACTTATCGCCCGCCGCGTCAGAGAATTAAATATTTACTGCGAGATACATCCATTTAACAAGTTTCCTGAGGTTGACGCAAGTGTAAAGGGTATTATCCTTTCGGGTAGTCCGTACTCAGTTCGCCAGGAGGATGCGCCGTTTTTTGAGTTTGCCCGCTACCACCAGCAGCTGCCTATTTTGGGTGTTTGTTACGGTGCGCAGAGCATTGCACACTTTAATGGCGGCGAAGTAATGGCGTCCAGCACGCGTGAATATGGCCGTGCCAACCTTGACTATATTAAGCAGGAAAATGAGCTTTTCAAGGGTATACCGCAGGGATCGCAGGTGTGGATGTCGCATGCCGACACCATAGCCCGCATAGCTGACGATTTTGAGATCATAGCCAGCACTGATAACGTGAAGGTTGCGGCATTCCAGATCACCGGAACAAAAACCTACGGCATACAATTCCATCCGGAGGTTACCCATAGTACCGATGGTAAGCAACTACTACAAAACTTTTTGGTAGATATCTGCAGGTGCGCCCAGGACTGGACACCAGACTCTTTTATTGAAACTACTATTGCCGAGCTGAAAGCAAAGCTGGGCGACGATAAAGTTGTATTAGGCCTATCAGGCGGTGTGGATTCATCAGTTGCTGCAGTATTGCTGCACCATGCTATTGGCGCCAACCTGCACTGTATATTCGTTGATAATGGCCTGTTACGTAAGGATGAGTTTAAGTCTGTACTCGACTCATACAAGCACATGGGCTTGAACATAAAAGGCATTGATGCTAAACAGCGCTTTTACGATGCTCTTGCCGGGCTTACCGATCCGGAGAAGAAACGTAAGGCCATTGGCCGTGTATTTATTGAGGTTTTTGACGATGCAGCACACGAGGTACAGGGCGTAAGCTGGCTGGGCCAGGGCACCATCTATCCTGACGTTATCGAGTCGGTTTCTGTTAAAGGACCATCGGCTACTATAAAGTCTCACCACAATGTTGGTGGTTTGCCAGACTTTATGAAACTGAAGGTTGTTGAACCGCTGAACACGTTATTTAAAGATGAAGTTCGTAAGGTAGGTGCCGCGCTAGGCATCGATCCAAATATATTAGGGCGTCACCCCTTCCCTGGTCCTGGCTTAGCTATCAGGATATTAGGAGACATTACACCTGAGAAAGTTGATATTTTACAGCAGGCCGATGCGATTTACATCAACAATTTGCGCTCTGCCGGTGTTTACGATAAAGTTTGGCAGGCCGGCGCTATTTATTTGCCGGTACAATCGGTAGGTGTTATGGGCGATGAACGTACTTACGAGAACGTTATTTGCCTTCGCGCCGTGGAATCACTAGACGGTATGACGGCAGATTGGTGCCACCTGCCATATGATCTGCTTGCCAAGATCTCTAACGAGATCATCAACAACGTAAAAGGAATTAACAGGGTAGTATATGACATCAGTTCGAAACCACCGGCCACCATTGAGTGGGAATAAGTGGTTTTTTCTTTTCGCGATACTTTTAAGTGCGGCTTGCTCGCCCAAAGTGCGGACTGTACCTGTTGTTAAGAAACCCGTAGAAAAGCCTGCAGACAAACCAAAGGCAGCAGATAAACCAGTGCTAAAGCCTATAGAGGCCAAAACCACTGTTGTGTCGCTCATATTGCCTTTAATGCTGGACAACGTACGCAACGGTTATTCTTCGGCAGACCTCAAGAAGGCAAACATGTCGGTAGAATATTATCAGGGTTTTAAGCTTGCTTTAGATTCATTGGCCAACCAGGGTGCAAATTTCAAACTACAGGTTTACGACGGTAAAGATGGGGCTGCTATACACAGCCTTGTTGCTAACCCGCAATTAAAGGGGAGCGATCTTATTTTTGGCCCGGTATTTCCTGAGGACCTGCGTCCATTCTTAGCAACGTTCAACTACTCACGTAAGCCAATTGTATCACCACTTTCGCCCGCGTCGCCTGCGCTGTTCAACAATCAAAACCTCGTCACTATTACGCCCCCGCTGGAGTATCATGCAAAAGGAGCTGCAACCTATATTACAGCCAAACTGAAGCCAAAAAAGGTGTTTATACTTAATTCAGGGTTTAGTGACGAAAAGCTGTACACATCGCCCTTTAAGCGTACAATAGATAGCCTAAGCAAGCACAAGATACAAGTGGTGCCATTTACCGTAGTCAGAGGGAACCTTACCCCATTGGTAGCTAAATTATCATCGCAAGAACAAAATATCTTTTTAGTTCCTTCTACAAAACAGGCTTTCCTGATGGTAACGTTACGCTCTTTGGATACCTTATCGAGGAAGTATCCCGTTACGCTGTTTGGCCATCCCAATTGGGAGAAGTTTGCCTTTCTAAAGGCCGGCTTGTTGCAGCGCCTCAATACACACATCACCAGTTCTGATAAAGTAGATTATAAATCGGCCGAAACCAATACGTTTATTCGTAATTATCGGCGAGCTTACCACACCGAGCCTACTGATTTTGCAATTAAAGGGTTTGACGAGGGTTTTTACTTCGGGCAATTGCTTGCCCGCGAAGATGATAGCTTTCGCCGGCCGGAACAAAACCTGTATAAAGGGCTCCATAATAGCTTTGTTCTTGAGAAAAGACCGGGACTTGGCTGGATAAACACCCACGTAGATATACTGCGTTACCAAAATTTTGATCTAAAGCTTGTACAATGAAAGCGGTAAACCAGCTTAAAACGTTTCAGCGCATTTTGGGTGAGTATCCGGCTGAAACACCTTTAGGCAAATTTTTACCCGGCTTTTATAGGCAGAACAAGCAAATGGGCTCCACTGACAGAAGAGTGGCAGGACGGCTTATCTATAACTACTTCCGGCTTGGAAAAGCACTTCCAAACTTAAATGCTGAAGATAGGTTGATGGTTGCCGAGTTCCTTTGCAATACGCAGACAAACTCATTTTTACAACATTTTAAACCTGATTGGGCTGCATGCATTGGGTTCAGCATTGAGGAGAAGATAACGCTTGTAAAAAGCCAGTACCCCGACTTTAAACTCGAAGATGTTTTCCCATGGTCTTCACAGTTATCTACAGACGTTGATCGCGAAGCCTTTTTGAAGTCTTTTTTTGTTCAGCCGGATCTTTATATCCGGGTGCAAAAAGGCTTTGAGGCACAGGTGAAAGCGGAACTTACCAAAGCCGAGATACCGTTTAAGGATGAAGGGAACAACTGCCTGTCCATGCCTAATGGAACCAGGCTGGATGCTATTTTCCCGAAGCAACACTGGTTTGAGGTGCAGGACTATTCTTCCCAGCAAACGGCTAATTACTTTAAACCTGAAAAATGGGATAGCTGGTGGGATGCATGCGCAGCTTCCGGTGGGAAATCGTTATTGCTGCACAGCCTGCAGCCGGATATAAAGTTAGTTGTATCAGACATACGGGAATCTATTCTTGCTAATCTTGATGAGCGTTTTCAGCAGGCTGGACTAAGAAAATATCAAAAGAAACTTATAGATCTTACTCAAAACAATGAGCAGGTACTATACAATTACGAGTTTGACGGCATCATACTAGATGCACCTTGCAGTGGTAGCGGCACCTGGGGCCGTACGCCGGAGATGATCAGTCAGTTCGACTACCAACGCGCTGAGTTTTTCAAGCGCTTGCAGCAAAGCATTATTCGCAACGTGGTAAAGCATCTCAAGCCTGGCAAACCTATTATCTATATTACTTGTTCAGCATTCAAAGCTGAAAACGAGGATGCTGTAAACTTCATGACCAAAGAATTGGGATTACAGCTGGAGGAAATGCAGGTGTTAAAAGGGTATGAACGTAAAGCAGATACCATGTTTGTAGCAAGGTTAACGGCAGCCGTACCGCCGTCTTATGCTGACGAAGTGCTGGAGTAAACAGCTGACATGCCCTGTCTAATTTTAATTAAAAGCGGTTCGTCACTCATAACTACAACCCGCTATTACTCCTAAACAGCTTTATTGCAATTGCTAATAGTATAACCCCAAATGCTTTGCGGAGGATGTGCAACCCGGTTTTGCCGAAGAGGCGTTCCAGCCATTGCACATTTTTTAGCACCAGGTACACAAACATAGTATTGAGTATAATACCTACAATAATGTTCTGCGTTTGATATTGAGACTTAAGGGACAGCAAGGTGGTCATGGTACCGGCGCCAGCTATCAGCGGAAATGCCAGCGGAACTATAGATACTGATTCCGGAGCTTCTTCTTTAAAAAAGTTCACCCCCAACACCATTTCAAGTGCTATAATAAAGATTACGATGGAGCCTGCAATAGCAAACGAAGATATATCCAGCCCAATGATGGAAAGCAGTTCATCCCCTAAAAACAGAAAGGAGACCATAAGCACCAGAACGGCAATACTTGCTTTCTCCGATTCGATGTGACCAGCCCGCTGGCGTAGTTGAATAATTACAGGTATCGCACCAAGTATATCAATAATAGCGAAGAGGATCATCGTAACCGATAAAATCTCTTTAAAAATGAAGTGTGGCATAGGCTAGCAATTTTATTCCTTCGCTTTCAGGCGAATACTGAACAAAAATGCAATTAAAATATATAATGATGCTAAAAAGAAAATACTATGTACAGAGAGGGCAGTCACCAAGCCTGCACTTATTGGCCCAATCGTCTGCCCTATCGACGCATAAGACTGATTGATCCCCATAACCTCGCCCCTTTCACTATCATCATTGTGGTCAGCTATAATGGCATTCAGCATAGGGTTTCTTAATCCGTTAAACAAGCCATAAATACCTATTCCTACAGCAAACAACACCAATCCTTTTGCAAATCCGGTCAGTATCATCATACCTAAACAAATAGCTGTAGATAGCACCAGAATAAGGGCATGTGACGGAATTATTCTCTTAATCAGCGGCACTGCAAGCTGCATCAGGATACCGGTAATACCAAATCCGGCATAAAATAGTCCGATCTGTGTAGGGCTAATCTTTAGTACATCAACGGTAAAAGTTTGAAAGCCGATGATCATGGTGAATTGAGCCATTGTCAGCAAAAAACCAACAAATATGGCAGTGCCGACCACCGGCTTCTTCAGCACTGTTATAAGTGATTTAAAATTGAATTTGCCCGATGTACCTTCGCCTTTTTTATCGTTGGTCTCACTGAGCAAAAAGATACTTAGGAGCGCACCTATGAGTGCAATTGCAGCCGCGAAAAAGAATGGAACCGTAGGACCCAATTTACTTAATAAGCCACCAACTGCAGGACCTATCACAAACCCAAAGCCGAAAGCCGAACTTAATATACCGAAGTTCTTGGCCCGTTCTTCGGGAGTTGATATATCAGATATCATTGCCTGTGCCACGGATATGTTGCCTCCTGTTATACCGTCCAGAATGCGTGCTACAAACAGCATTATAATGCTGTTTGCAAAGCCAAACAAGATAAACGAAGCACAGGTGCCCACAAGGCTTATGGCCAGGATAGGTTTACGTCCCCATTTATCTGACAACGTACCCAGCACAGGCGTAGCAAAAAACTGGGCAATGGAGAATGCAGCCGTTAGTAAACCGATGGATTGCTCCGTTACGCCAAACTTTTTACCGTAGGTATAAAGTAACGGCACGATAATACCGAACCCCATTGAGTTGATAACGGATATAAATACGAGTATCCACAGGGTGCGCTTGGGGTTCATCCCAAACAAAAGGGTTTAAAACAAAAAAGGTTCTGCGTTTGCAGAACCTTTTTACTATTGTAATTAAATAATTACCGTTTTTCGAAATCAGACGCAGTAGGCAGGATATCTGCGGCAGAACCTAGTTTACTGTTCTTCTTGCTATAACCGAAATAAATAAGCAAACCTAAAACCATCCAAACTAAAGCGCTTAATTGAGTCTCGCGTGGCAGACCTACAATCATCCCCGCGCATACGATCACACCCAGGATTGGCACTAGTGGAACAAGTGGTGTTTTGAACGGCCTTGGCAGATTAGGGTCAGTTTTACGGAGTAAAATAACCCCAACACAAACTAATATGAACGCAAATAATGTACCTATCGAAGTTAAATCCCCGGCAACGCTACCCGGAACAAACGCAGCAAACGCGCCAACAAATATGAAGAGGATCATGTTGCTCTTGTAAGGCGTTTTGAATTTAGGGTGAAGGTCTGAAAATATTTTTGGAAGCAAGCCGTCAGTTGACATGGTGTAAAACACCCTTGATTGCCCCATAAGCATTACCAGGATAACTGAAGAAAAACCGGCCAAAATAGCTACAGTTACTAATGTAGATAGCCATCCATACCCGTGCATGTAGTGACTGATTGCATAAGCTACAGAAGCCTCTTTACCAGATTTCATGAAATCTGTGTACGGTGCAACACCTGTTAATACCCATGAAAATAATATATACAGTATAGTACAAACCACTAACGAACCTAATATACCTATTGGCATATCACGTTTAGGGTTTTTTGCTTCCTGGGCTGCAGTTGATACCGCATCGAAACCAATAAATGCAAAAAATACAACTCCGGCCCCGCTGATGATACCACCCCAGCCATGATTAAAGAATGGAGCGTATGAGTAAGCTTTTCCATCCTGTTGTATGATATCCGGCGCATTAGCAGGAATCAGGTATGGTGTGTGGTTAGCCGGGTTAATATACTGCCAGCCTATAGCGATAAACACCAGTACGATAGCAACTTTGATAAATACGATGATACCGTTAACTGTTGCAGACTCCTGCGTTCCTTTTATAAGTAAAAGGGATAGAATCACTAGTATTAACAAGGCAGGAAGGTTAGCAATACCATGTACGCTTTGTCCATTCACCATAATAGATTCCATTGGGGAGTGACACCATTCGTAAGGTATTCCCCCGCCGAGAAGCTTGTTGGCATATTCACTCCAGCTGATGGCTACTGTTGCTGCACCGAGTGCATACTCCAATATCAATGCCCAGCCAATAATCCATGCAACTATTTCGCCCATTGTTGCATACGCGTAAGTGTAAGCACTACCGGCAATAGGGATGATAGAGGCAAATTCAGCGTAGCAAAGGCCTGCAAACGCGCAACCAATTGCTGCTACTATAAATGACAGTGTTACAGCAGAACCAGCGTGCTCACCCGCAGCAGCAGCAGTTCTTACAAACAAACCTGCACCAATGATTGCTCCAATACCCAACGCAATAAGGCTGCTCGCCCCAAGCGTACGTTTCAAGCTCCCTTCACCGTCAGCCGTATTGGTTAGTTGTTCAATAGACTTCTTTACGAATAACTTCATTTTAATTTTTATAAGATCAGTAATAGTTAAATCAGTAGTGCCAAACGTACTTAAATTTATTGAAAAGATAAAGAGCAGAATGTTATTTGGTTAGCTGCTTGTACTGTAACTTTCCCGCTACGTACACAGGTCTTAAACAAAAAAACCTCCCGGTTACCCGGGAGGCTCATAAACGAAAAACTACAATTAAACTTTCTTATCTGTTTTGATCACATGCACATTCATTGATTGCACTTTCTCTTGTTTTTGCACACGTGAGTTGGTGTTATCAAAATTGTTCAGGTGCGGCGCGATTACCAGCGACACAATGGACATCAGCTTAATAAGGATGTTCATAGACGGGCCGGAAGTATCTTTAAAAGGATCGCCGACGGTATCACCTGTTACTGATGCTTTGTGCGGTTCAGACTTTTTGTAGTAGATCTCACCATTAATTTCCACACCTTTTTCAAAGGATTTCTTGGCGTTATCCCATGCACCGCCTGCGTTGCTCTGGAATATTCCCATTAACACACCAGAAACGGTCACACCTGCCAGCAAGCCGCCCAAAACTTCAGGTCCGAAAAGGAAACCAATAACTATCGGCGTGATCAAAGCAATTAAACCTGGCGCTACCATCTCGCGGATGGATGCTTTTGTAGATATAGCCACGCACTTTTCGTACTCAGGTTTTGCTTTGTACTCCATAATACCTGGTATCTCGCGAAACTGGCGGCGAACTTCTTCAACCATGGCCATAGCAGCACGGCCTACTGCAGAGATACACAGTGCCGAAAAGATAAACGGTATCATACCACCTACAAACAAGCCGGCAAGCACGTTAGCTTTATAGATATCGATATGCTCTATACCTGCGACACCCACGAATGCAGCAAAAAGCGCAAGTGATGTTAGTGCAGCAGAAGCAATAGCAAAACCTTTACCTGTAGCAGCGGTAGTGTTACCCACGGCATCCAGATTATCTGTACGGTGACGAACCTCTTCAGGTAAACGGCTCATTTCGGCAATACCACCTGCGTTATCTGCAATCGGGCCAAAGGCATCTATAGCTAGTTGCATGGCAGTAGTAGCCATCATGCCGGCGGCGGCAATTGCCACACCATACAAACCTGCGAAAAAGTAAGACCCGTAAATACCGGCAGCCAATACGAGGATCGGCAGCACGGTAGATTCCATACCTATGGCTAAACCTCCTATGATGTTAGTTGCATGGCCTGTAGCAGACTGCCTGATAATACTCATCACCGGGCGTTTGCCCATAGCAGTATAATACTCCGTAATGATAGACATTAGCGTACCTACAACGAGGCCTACCAGTATAGACCCAAAAACACCATTCTTAGTGAAAACCAGCGAACCCGCTTTTACGGCGTGGTTTGCGTCCTCATCACGCAGCATATGGAAGCTGTCTGCAGGCAACATCCACTGTACTAAGAAATATGTTGCAATAGCAGTAAGCACAATAGATGCCCAATTGCCAATATTAAGTGCGCTTTGTACGCTATCTGTTTCTTTCTTGATCCTAACGAAAGCGGCACCTACAATGGAGAAGATGAGCCCTAAGCCAGCAATTACCATTGGTAACAATACCGGGGCTATACCGCCAAAGTTGTCATGAGAAACTATCTCGCGGCCCAGCACCATGGTAGCCAGCATTGTGGCTACATAAGAGCCAAAAAGGTCGGCACCCATACCTGCAACGTCGCCAACGTTATCCCCTACGTTATCTGCAATAGTTGCGGGGTTACGTACGTCGTCCTCAGGGATGCCTGCCTCCACCTTACCAACCAGGTCGGCACCTACGTCGGCAGCCTTGGTATATATACCGCCGCCAACACGGGCAAACAAGGCAATTGATTCGGCACCGAGCGAAAAGCCCGCCAACACCTCAAGTGCTTTAGCCATTTCGTCGCCATTTACAGAGGAGCCTGTCACATTTTTAACAAACATTGTATAAAATACAATGAACAACGATCCAAGGCCAATTATAGCTAAACCCGCCACACCTAAGCCCATTACAGTACCGCCTGTAAACGACACCTTAAGCGCTTGCGCAAGACTGGTGCGCGCCGCCTGGGTGGTACGAACGTTTGCCTTGGTAGCTATACGCATACCAATGTAGCCTGCAAATGCGGAAAGAAACGCGCCTATGAGGAACGATATAGCAATTATCCAACTGGAGTTTGTTACCGTTGTGCCAGACCATGCCAGCAGCAGGCCCGCAACAACCACAAAGTAGCTGAGTATCTTCCACTCGGCGCGCAGGAAAGCCATTGCCCCATCGGCAATATAGCCCGAAAGCAAGGTCATTTCGCCGTCGCCCGCATCCTGCTTGGTAACCCAGCTGGCTTTAATTGCCATCACAAGGATTCCCACAAGGCCAAAAACGGGAATAAGGTAAATTAAGTAATTGTTCAAGAGATCCATATAATTTAGTTGGTTTATTAGTGAGCTAGCAAAAAAGGCCCTCTGGTGGCCGTAAATACAATTGGTTCGTGCAAAATAGTAAAATTTATTTCTTTACAATAGCCTGTCAATTATAAAGTTTTTGAATAGTTTAGTGAACTTAAACTAAACTGTTGATGGCAAACGACACCTCAAATACCAAGTTAAAACATGAACTGACCCTGTTGGATGGTACCATGCTGGTAGCCGGATCAATGATCGGCTCCGGCATATTCATTGTAAGTGCCGACATCACCCGGCAGGTAGGTTCGGCAGGATGGCTCATCGCCGTTTGGCTTATTACCGGCTTCATGACGCTAACAGCAGCCTTAAGCTATGGCGAACTGAGCGCCATGTTTCCAAAAGCAGGCGGCCAGTATGTGTACCTCAAAGAAAGCTACAATAAACTGGTTGCGTTCCTGTTTGGCTGGAGCTTTTTTGCAGTTATACAAACGGGTACAATTGCAGCGGTGGGTGTCGCATTTTCCAAATTCGCCGCTTATTTGTACAAACCGCTAAGTGAAGACAAAATCTTATTTCAGCAAGGTTTTGTCAAGGTCAGCGCAGCGCAACTGGTTTCTATAGTTCTCATATTCTTTCTAACGTTTATAAATACCCGTGGCGTTAAGGGCGGCAAGCTAATACAAACCACTTTTACCCTGACCAAATTGCTTAGTCTCTTTGGCCTGATCCTGTTTGGTTTTCTTGCTTTTAAAAGCGACATATGGAACGCGAACTGGACTAACGCCTGGGATCTGCACAAGCTTGCCAAAGACGGCACCACCAGCAACTATACCATGAGCGCGGCTCTGGGAGCAATTGCCATTTCAATGGTTGGATCTATTTTTAGCAGCGATGCCTGGAACAATGTCACGTTTATCGCAGGCGAAATGCGTAACCCTAAACGCGATGTGGCATTGAGCCTTTTCTTCGGTACTCTAATCGTTACCATAATCTATGTATCAGCTAATGTTGTTTATACCGGTGTATTGTCCCTTCACGACATCGTTAATGCTGAAAAGGACCGCGTTGCTGTATCAGCATCATTCGTGATATTTGGTGCAAAAGGTGCATTGGTTATCGCCGTTATGATCATGATCTCGACTTTCGGCTGTAACAACGGATTAATCCTGGCTGGCGCACGTGTTTACTATTCAATGGCTAAGAATGGCGTTTTCTTTAAGAAAACCGGCACCCTTAATAAATTTGGCGTGCCGGAGTTCGGGTTGTGGATACAGGCTGCTGTGGCATCTTTACTTTGCTTAAGTGGACAGTACGGTAACTTGTTAGATATGATATCATTTGTTGTGGTTATCTTTTATGTGCTTACCATTATCGGCATCTATATACTCAGGTCAAAACGCCCGGACATCGAACGACCTTACAAAGCATTCGGCTATCCGGTACTGCCGGCCATATATATTATTATGGGTATTGCATTTTGTGTATTGCTGCTGATATACCAACAGCCTTACCCTATTTACGGGTTGATAATTGTACTAATTGGTATTCCAATTTATTATATATCGCAGCGAAACGTTAAACCAGACCACGATCCTGTTGTTTAATATCGTAACAACATTACTCTCCTGTAAAGACGCCTATACACCGGCATATAGCTGTGTAAGGCGTTTTTGCATGTTAATACATACCAAGTTTGAAAACACAAAACATAATCAAACAAGTACTGATAACTGGCTTGCTGGCATTTTCCGGCCAGTTGCATGCGCAGTCGCTGCAGCAAAAATTGCAAACGGCCTTTAACAGGCTGCAACAGGATAGCCAGTGTAAGTATGCTTCAGTGTCACTTACTGTGCTGGATGCAAAAACGGGCGAGCAGGTGTTTGCCGCTAATCCCGACATGGGCCTTGCACCAGGTTCTACGCTTAAAACGGTAACCAGCATTACTGCTTTTTATGTGTTGGGTAAAGACTTTCAGTTCCAAACGCAACTGGGTTATACCGGCACGCTGGCAGCGGATGGTACCCTGAACGGCGACATTATTATAAAAGGCGGCGGCGACCCTACCCTGGGCAGCTGGCGTTATGCTACAACCAAAGAAGGCTATGTGCTGAATACTATGGTAGAAGCCATAAAGAAAGCTGGAATAAAGAAAGTAAACGGGAAGATCATCGGTGATGATGGCGCTTTCACCCACCAGTCGATACCTGATGGGTGGATTTGGCAGGACCTTGGCACTTACTATGGTGCAGGCATTGCTGGCCTTTGCTGGCGCGAAAACCAGTTTGACATCGCACTTCGTACCGGAAGTGTGGGCAGCCCTGTAGGTGTTGCAGGTACCATCCCCGCGACTAATTACCTGCAGTATAAAAGCGAACTAACCACCGGCGCTGCTAAAACAGGCGACCAGGCTTATCCTTACCAGCCGGGCTTTGGCAGCAAGGTAATGTACCTGCGTGGTACCTACGCAACCGATCAAACCAAGAAGCGTATCTCCGCTGCTATTCCTGATCCTGCTTATGATGCGGCGCTGAGGTTGAATGATACCTTGAAAAGCATTGGCATTAGTGTAACCAACGAACCAGCGTCATCAACACAGTTGAGAGAAAAAAACCTGGCTGTACCTGCATCGGCTACTGCTTTGACCACCATTAACTCACCTGAGCTAAGCAAGATAGTTTACTGGCTAAATCAAAAAAGTGTAAACCTGTATGCAGAACAGCTATTAGCAACCATTTCTGCAAAGTTGGGCAAGAGCCCGGCGACCAGCGATGGCGTAGATGCCATGCAGAACTTTTGGGAGGCAAAAGGAATAGACCACCGTAGCATGAACATTTACGATGGAAGCGGCCTTTCCCCTCAGGACAGGATCACCACCAGTACCATGGCACATATTTTACAGGTGGCGCACCAGGAAAAATGGTTTACCGACTTTTACGAAAGCCTGCCAGTATACAATGATATGAAGATGAAGAGCGGCAGCATCAGCGCTGTACAGGCTTACGCGGGCTTCCAGGCTAATAACGGTCGCCAGTTGTGTTTCTCTATCATGGTAAACAATTACAACGGCACAGGCAGCGGTATAAGGGAGAAGATGTTCCGGGTGCTGGATGTACTGAAGGCCCCCTGAGTCCTTGAAGACCCCCTACCCCCCTGAAAGGGGAACAGGAGCGATAAGTGTGCGTACTGTAACAGGAGACGGTGTTACACCTGTTACACCTAAAAACGTTCATTTGTTGACAACATACTAATATACAGAATATTACAAAATTTAGATGTTTAAACATGTTACAGTTTTGGCAACCGTGTTACAGTTTTTAGGTACTTTTCAGGTGATGTTACAGTAAGAAACAAGCATGAACACCAGGATCAACTCCGCAACTTTCGGGTTTTAACGTCATTGAGGCAAACCTACTTTTGTGTTATAAATCACGATCATGGAAACACAAAGCAACATTAACTTCGACCGCATTGCAGAGGCGATCAACTATATCAAACTTAACTTTAAAACGCAGCCCTCGCTGGACGAGGTGGCGGAAAAGGTAAACCTTAGCCCGTTTCATTTTCAGCGCATGTTTACAGAATGGGCAGGCGTTAGTCCTAAAAAGTTCCTGCAATACCTCAGTATCGATCACGCCAAGAACGTTCTCAAAGAGCAGCAGGCTACGCTGTTTGATGCAGCGTTTGAAACCGGCTTGTCTGGCACGGGCCGCCTGCACGACCTCTTTATTAACATTGAAGGCATGACCCCGGCCGAATACAAGAACGGCGGCAAAGCCTTATCTATAAACTTCAGCTATGCCGAAAGCCCCTTCGGCAACATCATTGTCGCATCAACTCCAAAAGGCATTTGCTACATGGCTTTTGCCGACGATAAGGATGAAGCATTTGATCAGCTGTACAACCAATTTCCGAATGCGAGTTACCACCAGGTTGTAGATATGTCGCAGCAGAATGCCTTGTATATCTTCACCAGGGACTGGTCGCAACTAGCATCAATCAAGCTACATCTGAAAGGTACCAGTTTCCAGCTCAAAGTATGGGAGGCCTTGCTTAAAATTCCAATGGGCGGCCTTGGCACCTATGGTTCTATTGCACACCAGGTGGCATTACCAACAGCAAGCAGGGCGGTAGGCAGTGCTATTGGCGCCAACCCTGTTGCGTTCCTGATACCCTGCCACCGGGTTATTCGCTCTACAGGAGAATCGGGCCAATACCATTGGGGCGCAGGGAGAAAATCGGCCATTATAGGTTGGGAAGCAGCGAAGACCGATCAATTAACTACTGTATAATATGGATATCCCTCAAAAAGTACAGCAAACAAACTGGCAGGTAGTAACCGACAGCATGCACGACAAAGGCTACGCTATAGTACCCGGTATTTTAGATGAGGCGGAATGCGACAATTTGGTGAACCAGTACCCGGAAGAGGGTATTTACCGTAAAACCATCCAGATGGAGCATCATGGCTACGGCCTTGGGCAGTATAAATACTACAGCTACCCGCTACCGGCAGTGGTGCAGCAGCTAAGGGAACACGTTTACCCGCACATAGCCCCTGTTGCAAACAAATGGATGGAGGTACTGGGTATTGAGAAAAACTTTCCACCTACATTAGCAGAACTAACAGCGCTCTGCAATGAACATGATCAAAACCGACCTACCCCTTTGATACTGAAGTACGGTGTTGGTGGGTATAATGCCTTACACCAAGACTTATACGGCGAGGTGTTTTTTCCGATGCAGATGGTAGTATGCCTTAATCAGCCAGGTGAAGATTACACCGGAGGCGAGTTTGTACTGGTAGAACAACGGCCTAGAATGCAGTCGAAAGCCATAGTCCTCAACCCCAACAAGGGCGATATACTGCTGTTCACAACCAATTTTCGCCCGGTTAAAGGTACCCGTGGTTATTACCGTGTAAACATGAAACATGGCGTAAGTGAACTTACCTCCGGCGAACGGCACACGCTGGGCATCATTTTTCACGATGCATCATGATAACGCACACTGATCTTGGAGACACCAGGTTCATAAGAGCAAAATGTATCAGGCAATTGCTAGGTTCAAAACAGATAGAACTGGCGGGTAACCGCAAACTGAAGATCTATGGCACACTAAGTTGCGCCTCCGGTAAACGAATGAAAGCCGAGAACCGGGTATTCTTTAAAGATGAATTGGAAGCTGTTGCAAACGGCTACAGGCCTTGCGGGCACTGCCTGCGTGCAGCGTACCACGCTTGGCGGCGCACCGGCACACAATGTTAACATTAGTTACAGCGTTACTTGTATATCTTTGTATCAGCAACAATGAAAAAAATCCTCACCCTGTTATTTGCTTTAAGTGTGCTTGCAACTGCCAAAGCGCAAACCGCCGACGATGTTTATAACGAATACCTCGACTTTAACCTGGCCCGCTTGCAGGGTGAAACGGTAAAGGCCATGGATCTGGGAGAGAAGATTGTACCGGATGCTGCCAAACTAACGGATAAGGCGCGCATCAACTTCTACTACTCTATTGGTAAGTTGTACGAGGACGACAGCCAATCTGTAAAGGCGCAGGCTTATTATGAGAAGGTAGCAGCTGCCGTGCCTAATTATTACGTTGTACAAAGGGCGCTTGGTTACATTTACGCAAAAAAAGCGGAAGACATTGCCGACCAGCTGAACGCTGCTAAAAACAATGCCGCAGAGAATAAACGGCTTACTGCTTTATACACCACGGCGGTAAAAAAAGCCCTGCCCTGCCTGGAGAAAGCGCAGGCCTGCGACCCGGATGAGGATACACTAAAGCGTATAAAGGTTTTCTACAAAAACATTAACGATACCCAGGGTGCAGCCGGTTTAAACATACGCCTTGCTGCACTATCTAAAAACTGCATTGATCTGCTGGATGATAAATAGTTAAAAGTTGAGCACTTTACCCCGCCTTGGGTAGATCAGGTTCATCTGCCTTTCCTCGTTAGCATAGTTGAGCTGAGTTTTAATTTTGGTGATGGTTTTGTATGGAGGTTTAAGGTGCGTAATCACCACGTTTAATCCTTTAAGCGACGTACCGGATATACGGGCTAACTCATCCAGTTCGTTCATCAGCAAACGCGGCGTTAAATGCCCAAAAAGCGTTTTATCCGGCTGCTCGTTAGGGAAGCTTACCTCTATCATTATAGCTTTAAGTTTTCCGGCTTTTACCAGTGGCGCTACAGCTTCCCACAAATGCTGCAGGTTTTGGCTTTTTTCAATTTCATCAGCACCGGTGTCCCCCAAGTAAAGCAGGTAATCATCATTGCTGCGCACCAAAAAAGCAGTACTTGTTAAATTGGAGTGTGCCAGCGGAAATGCTTTTACCTGCATAGTAGTGTTGGCAGCAGGTAGTTCTGCACCTGGTTCCATTGGCACATAGTGATATTTTTTAAGCTGTGGTTTATCGCCGTCATCAGCAAAGTTTGCCCAGCTTTCCCAACTGAAATAGTGCTTTTTAATTGTTTCCAGCGTGCTGGCAAGTCCATAAATGTTTTTTGAGCTATCCTCAGGCGAGTTGATGATCATGCCGGCGAGATGATCAAGGTGGCCGTGGGAAATAAAGTACCCCTGTATGTAATCTTTAAGTACCTTTTCGCCGCGTACATCAAAAGCTTTGTTCTTAACAGCCTCTTCTATCCCCGCGTGCAAGGTACCGGCATCCAGGCAAATGTACTTGTCTGATCCTGCCGGCGCTACCATATACGCGGACAGATTGCGTTCATCTATCCCGCCCAAAACACCAAGCGGCACCACCCTGAATGATGTTCCAGATGAAACTTCTTGAGTAACCGTCCTGCTGCGCGTTTTCTTTTTACGATGCTGCGCATTTGCAAACAAGGGCAACAATAATATAAGTAGTGGTATAATAAACCTGCGTGAGTTCATGAGCATTAATGTAAGTGTCCAAAAATAACGATCAATTTTACAGAACCGCACATTTGTATTTACTTTGCTGTTATGAAAGCCAGTCAAATTGCCGCTAAAGCTGTGGTACGTGTATTTTTCGCCCTAATATTACTGGCGTTGGTTATGTTCATTAATGGCGACCGCACCAAATTACAGCACATTTACCTGGCGCCAAAACACCTGTATACGCTGGTGGCTCCGCTATTACTTATTATCGGTTTTATTACGCTGTTGGTGCTGTGCTCCGTTAAAAAGTACACCAAGCCCGACCTGAACTGGCTGTTGGTGGTAAACACTGTAGTGTTGTTGGTATACCTGGGCACACTATTTTTTGCAGTACAAAAGTTGCTTGTGTAAGGTTACTCTGTTTTCATTTTCTTCTCGGCGGACTTCTTGTACTCGTAATCGCCCCCCATCAGGTAACCCCATGGTTTAAGGATGTCTACACGGTCAAATATGATCTTGAATATTGCGATTACCGGGATAGAAAGAAACATACCCGACAGCCCCCAAAGCATCTCGCCAAGAATGATGCCCATAAAAGTGATCAGTGCGTTTAACCGCACTTTAGAGCCTACTATCGCGGGGAGAAGAAAATTAGCATCTACAGCATGTATCCCTACTACACTAATGCCAACAGCAAGTGTATTACCCAATGTACCGGTTGCGAAAGTAATAAGGCAGCTTAACAGCAAGGCGGAAAATATGCCCAGGTAAGGGATAATGTTGAACAGGCCAACTATGAGCCCCAGCAAGGCAGCATATTTTATCCCGATGATCCAGAAGGCAGTTACGGCAACTGCAGAAACTATTATCATCTCCAGCAGCAACCCCGTGATGTACTGGCGCAGTATCTTTTGCACATTTTCTACTATATCTACCACCACGTGCGAATCATCATCCTCGAAAACTGCAATTACGAATCTAAAAAGCAAGCGCCTGTAAAACAGTATAAAGAAGGTGAAGATCATGATGAAAACATAGAACAACACCAGCGACGATACTGCACCAAAGGTAGTACCAAGCACAGCACCACCGGAAGCTAATATCTTTTGGGTGCCGGTATGGATATAATCCAACTGCTTTGTGGTGTTGATATGGAAAGCCTGCTGAACCCACTCCTGCAGGTCATACAAGGACTGATCTACCTGCTTCTTCAGCATTGGCCAATCGCTCGCCAGGTTAGATACCTGCGCCCCAACCAGGTACAATATACCGGCTATAAAGCTTACAAAAAGGATAATGGCAATGAAGGATGACGCGCTGCGCGGCAGTCTGAGCTTACGTTCCAAAAAGTTAGATATAGGCAGCAGCAAAACGGCAAATAGAAAACCGAACAACAATGGGTCGAGTAGCTCTTTCGCTATAATAACCAGGTAACCCATTATACAGAAACCTATAAGCACAAGTGCCAGACGTTGGTAAAAGGGGGCAATAATTTTTTTAACGGGCATAAGCAGGGGTAAAAAATATATGAACGTTTAACTTAGCACATAATACGCATTTTGTGGTAAGTATATTAACAAATACGCAACGCGCTATACTAACCGTAAAACGGTAAATAGGTTGTAACTATTCTTAATTGATTTTCGACTTAAGAGCAAGAGCACACTGGCGCGCTTAAAATTGCAGCTTTTTGGCAGCAAAACATCTTACAATATGACCGGACCAAATCCTGACACCCGTTATCCTTTACAGCCCTACCAGAACCTGGTGTTCCTGAAGAATTTTATTACCCGCCCCAATATTGTAGTGGGCGATTATACCTACTATGACGATTTTGATAATCCCGCCAACTTTGAAAAGAATGTGCTCTATCATTTCGACTTTGTTGGTGATAAACTGATCATTGGAAAATTTTGCGCCATTGCCTCCGACGTGAAGTTTGTTATGAATGGTGCCAATCATGAAACCTCGCCGATATCAACTTTTCCCTTCGCTATATTCAGGAACGGTTGGGAGAAAATCAGCGAAGGGGTTGATATAGCTGATAAATACCCAATTAAAGGTGACACAACTATTGGCAACGATGTATGGATAGGTTACAATGCTACCATTATGCCGGGTGTAAAGATTGGCAATGGTGCGATTATAGCCTCTAAAGCGGTTGTTACCAAAGATGTACCTGCGTATGCCATTGTTGGCGGCAACCCTGCGCAAGTTGTACGTAAACGCTTTGATGATGAGCATATAGCCCGGCTGGAGAAAATTGCATGGTGGAATTGGAGTGCAGAAAAGATAACAGCAAACCTGCTGCTTATTAACTCTGGTGATATTGACGCGCTGGAGAAAGCCGCAAGCTAAACTGGCAGGCAGTTTGCATGGTTAACATTAACTAATACATACTACCATGGCAAAGTATTCAAAAAAAGCAAGCGAGAAAGTGGAAGAAACCATGCACGAAATGAAAGAAGGCAAACTGAAAAGCGGAAGCGGTAAAAAGGTAACGAGCAAAAAACAGGCAGTAGCAATTGGTTTGTCGGAGGCCCGTAAAGAAGGGGCTAAAGTGCCTAAAAAGAAAGATTAATAAAGAACACTACAATTTACCGCAGATGGTGCCTAAACCGTTTGCGGTAAAACTATTCTGTATAAAAGGCAGCGGCTATCCAGTCGTTAAGTTCTCCTTTTTTCTCAAGCTGAATTAAATTCTCCACGTCGTCATCCTTTCGCTTTTTTGGCTCACTATTGTATTTATCAATAAGTGCTTTCAGGGCAGTTACATTAGCAGCATTTAAGTCAAAATCATGCTTGTGCTGTAAGGAGTATTTAGAGAACTGCGCCATGTATATAAAACCCAATTGCGGGTTTCGGTCAGACAGGCTCATAACAGCCTCTGTAAGTTTGATAGTAACAGCAGGTGAGCCCTTTGCCCATTTCAGTAGGAACTGCGTGGCCGCATCCATTTTCTGCGGCGAAGACGACCATGGCGTTTGCTGCAGCCAGTCTGCGGTTTTAATTACCTCGGGTTCGTACCGCTCGTAATCAGCATCTGTTTTAAGCACATAATTTTTGGGCACCTCATAGCTTTGGGCAAAGGCCCTTGCCGATGCAAACATCAGAAAAAACAAAAAGCCGGTTACCTTATACATGCAATGGTTTTAACGCTAAGATACTCATTGATTGCTATTTGATGGTGAAAGAATCTATAATTTTCATCAGCACCACAGCTTCATCAATTGTACAAGGATTTGGCCCCTCGTCCTTAAAAAACGCAATTATCTTCTCGATCATTGGCTGCTGTATATGTTCAGGATGCGTAAAGTTCATGGTCTCTTCACCCGCATCAGTTTTGACACTTACCCAAGTACCAAAAAACGGGAAAGTTATTTTGCCCTTATTACCCACAATTTCGCAGGTATCTGCCATTTCACTTTCGGCAACGTTAAAAGCCCAGTTGCCGTTAACTACAATACCGCTTTTAAACACAATTGTGCCGCTTACATTATCATCCGCCGGGCTCATGTTTGCCTGGTTAAGGCTGTACCCCGTATAGTGTACAGGTTCGCCAAAGAAGTACAGCATCAGGTCCAGCTGGTGTGGTGCCAGATCATGAAAGTACCCACCGCCGGAAATCTCCGGGTCAAGCCGCCAGTTGGTTCCCGGGTATGTTGGTACCTTAGGCTCGCGGTTCTGCCACATACGTATTTGCACGGTACGTACCTTGCCCACAATATTGTTCTCCAATAATTGCTTTACATGCAAAAACATAGGCAGGGCACGGCGATAATGCGCAACAGTCAGCTTTGCACCGCTTTCATGCACAACCTTTGCCATCGTTTCCGCCTCAGCAGCATTGCGGGTAACAGGTTTTTCAACGTAGACATTCAACCCTTTTGCAATAGCACGCTCCGCATACTCCAGGTGCGATGATGGTGGTGTAGCTATAGATACAGCGTTCACCTCAGCATCTGTAAGTAACTGTTCGGCATCGCTGTACCACCTCGGCACGTTGTGCCTGCGGGCGTAGTCAGCCGCCTTTTCGGCATCGCGGCGCATTACAGCTACCAGGCCGCTATCTGCTATTTTGTTGTAAGCCTGGCCGCTTTTACGTTCAGTAACGTCGCCACAGCCGATAATACCCCACTTAATTGCACTCATTTTGTTGTATTAACTGATCATGGCCAGCAACTCTTCATCGCTGATGATCGGGATGTTTAGTTTTGTTGCTTTTTCCAGTTTAGACGGACCCATGTTGTCGCCCGCTACCAGAAAGCTGAGTTTTGCCGAAATGCTGCTGAGTATCTTGCCGCCGTTCTGCTCAATAATATCTTTGAGCTCGTCGCGCGAGTACTTTTCAAAGGTGCCGGAAATAATAAAGTTCTGTCCGGAAAGCTTCTCGCTTGCCAACGTTACTTCTTTATCCTCTGCAATAAGCTGCAATCCCGCCCTCCGAAGCTTTTCTATCTCCTCACGATGAGTTTCATCCGCCAGGTAATTAAATAGGCTTTCCGCAATCCGGCCGCCTATCTCTTCGGCGGCGGTAAGCTCCTCAACCGAAGCGGACATTAACTTATCTATTGTTTTAAAATGTGCTACCAGCTTTTTGGCAACAGTTTCTCCCACAAAGCGAATCCCCATGCCGAACAGTACTTTTTCAAAGGGTTGTTGTTTAGAGCGCTCGATACCGTCAAGCATGTTGTTTATCGACTTTTCGCCGAAACGCTCCAGGCCTTTAAGGCCGTCACGCTTATCTTTAAGCGTATATAGATCACTGATGTGCCTGATGAAGCCTTTTGTATAAAGCATGTCAATGGTCTCATCGCCGAGGCCATCAATATTCATCGCCTTACGGCCAATAAAGTGCTGCATTTTACCTACAATCTGCGGCGGGCAACCTTCATCATTAGGACAATAATATGCTGCTTCTCCTTCCTGTCGCAGCAATTCTGTATTACATGCCGGGCAATTAGTTATATAATAGACGGGCTTTGCATCCGGCTTTCGTTTATCCAGGTTTACGCTGATGATCTTGGGAATTATTTCCCCGCCCTTTTCAACATAAACCGTGTCGTGCTCATGCAACTGCAAGCGTATAGTTATCTCATCAGCATTATGCAGTGTAGCGCGTTTTACGGTAGTGCCTGCAAGCAGCACCGGTTTAAGGTTAGCTACAGGAACCACCGCACCTGTACGCCCCACCTGGTAAGTGACAGCTAACAGCTCTGTTTCTACTCTTTCTGCTTTGAATTTATAAGATATAGCCCAACGAGGCGATTTAGAAGTAAAGCCCAGCTCCTGCTGCTGAGAGTAGTTATTTACTTTGATAACAATGCCGTCGATATCATAGCTGAGATTATGCCGTTCTGTGTCCCAGTATTTAATGAACTCCAGTACACCGCTAATGTCTTTTACTAACCGGCTATGGTCATCTACATGGAAGCCCCACTCCCTTACTGCTTCGAGGCTTTCCCAATGTGTTTTAAAGAGCAATTTTTCGGTGTATAAGCCATATAGAAAACAGTCCAGCGGACGGCGGGCCACCTCAGCAGAGTCCTGTAACTTCATAGTGCCCGATGCAAAGTTGCGCGGATTAGCATAAGGCACCTCGCCATTGTCTACACGCTCTTTGTTCAGCCTCTCAAACGCTTTCAGGTGCATGAAAACCTCACCCCGGATCTCGAAAAGGTCCGGGTAGTTGCCCTTTGCAAGTTTCTTTGGAATGCTGTGGATGGTACGTACATTGGTGGTCACCTCGTCGCCCTGGGTGCCATCACCGCGGGTAACTGCCCGAGCTAATGCACCGTTTTCATAGGTGAGGCTCATTGACAGGCCGTCGAACTTAAGTTCGCATACGTATTCAAAATTGTCTCCTATAGCCTTGCGGATCCGCTGATCAAAATCAATCAGCTCCTGCTCGTTATAGGTATTCCCTAACGAAAGCATGGGCCAGCGGTGCTTTACCGTAACAAACTCTTTGGTAATATCGCCACCTACCTTTTGGGTAGGTGAATCGGGGTCGGCGAAATCTGGAAATTGCTTCTCGAGCTCGCTTAGCTGCTTTAATTTTTGATCGAAATCAAAATCGGCGATGGTAGGCATAGCCAGCACATAGTAGTTATAATTGTGCTGTTTAAGTTCGGCGGTTAGCGACTGTATCTTCTCTTTGGCTTCGATAGGCGACATGGTAGCGAAGATAATTTTTTTGCCTGAATACTACATTACCCGTGTTTTACAAATAACAAAAGTGATAATGGCTAAATCAATACTTTACACTTACTACTACGGGGTAATGATCTGAAGGTACGCGACCATGGTAGGTATTTGTCAGGATTCCATAGCGCAGTACCTTAAACTGCTTAGTCACAAAAATGTGATCAATCCGCTTATCGCCTGCTGTAGTTGCATCAAAGGAGTTGAAAGTATTGCTGGGCGCCAGCCTTACCGGGGATAGCACATAGGAGTCCTTTAGCACACCGGAGTTGTTGATTACCGCGTAGCTGTCTGATGTTTGATCTACATTGAAATCGCCGGTAAGTATTACCGGCATGTTGGCCGGCATTTCCTTTATCTTTTGCAGGATCAGTTTAGAACTTTCGCTTCTTGCTACCACGCCAACGTGATCCATATGCAGGTTGAACATGTAAAAGGTAAAACCAGATTTTATTTCTTTGAACTGCACCCAGGTACATATTCGTGGTAACGCGGCGTCCCAGCCCTTGTTGGGTTTATCAGTTGTGGTTGATAGCCAGAAATTGCCGCTCTTCAGAACTTTAAATCGGTCTGATTTATAAAATATGGCCGAGTGTTCGCCGCCGTGCTTGCCATCATCACGACCTGCACCTATCCATTTGTAACCCGGCAAACTATCGGTAAGTTCGTTTAACTGATGATACTTGAGCTCCTGGGTACCAAAAACGTCCAGATCCTGAAACTGAATTAACTTTGCTGCCCAGGGAAAACGCTGCCCCCAACCATTGCCGGCAGTAGAGTCGCCTGCGTTGGAGTAACGAAGGTTGTAAGTGCCGATATTTAGTTGACGCGATTGCCCGAAAACGGTTCCGGCAGCTATAAGCAATGCAAAAAAGGCTATTTTGAATTTCATAGGTTATAAGTGTATTATTTAAACGAAGCATGTCGCGTTTAAACTTCGCCTTCCCTTTTCCGTACAAACCATTCGGTACTCAGGAATATTAGTAACAGGCCAAATATCCACTTCAGGTCAATCATGTCGCTGTAGCGCTTGTCCTCATAAACAACCGTTTTGATGTTTTCGTTTTTGCGGATGAGATCAGCAAGCTTGCTTATTTCTGATGGATAAAGCATCTGCCCACCCGAACGCATCGATATGGTGCGCAACAGCTGGTGGTTAGCAGCACTTTGCCGGGCCTCCAAGTTCAGTGGTCTGATATTGATCTGCCCGCGCGCGATAAACTGTTGCTTTCCATTTTTAGCCGTAGCCGTGTAGCTGTACTCGCCAACCGGCAAGGCACCTGCATTCAGTTGATAGCTTTGGCCACTACGAGTGAACAAAAAGCTATAACTCTTGCCCGTGCCGCTCTTCAAATTAATACTCACATCAGGTGTGTTCACCAGTTCAAGCGCATCGTTATAAAGCTCAGCATTTAACAAAACATTCTCACCTTCATCAAACACGTTTTTGGCCGGGTACACTCTGAAACGTTCCCGGTTAGCATTTGCAGTAAGGTATTGCACCGCCTGCCCAAATAACTCTTCCATTGCGTGGTGATTACCATACTCGCGGTACTCTGCCAGCTGCCAGCGCCATAGGCCTTCACCTGCCAGGGCTGCGGTGCGTTTACCGCCTTCGTCGCTAAAAGCCAGCAACGGGTATCCGGCAGCAACGTTGCCTATCTTTTGCTTAAGCAATACATTTGCGTTACCTATAGTTTCATAGCTTCCGTATGCTGTTAATAGCGGCGGTAATTTGGCTAGCTTGTTTTGGCTGGAATCTGATAATGTAAATGCTGTAAATGAAGGTACCAGCTGTGCAAACACCTCCTGCTCGTCGCCACGGGAGACTTTAATACGAATGATCTTCTGCGCGTTATTAAACGCCCCAACGTCGCCCTGTGCACCTGCTATAAACCACAATGGCATTCTGGCAGACAGCAGCTTTTGTGCTTTACTGTAACCCGCTGCGGATAACTGGTAAAGAATAGCCAGGTTTTGGTCCGCCACATTTACGTTGCCCAGTTCATCAGCAAGCACCGCTTTTACCTCGAAGTTTTTGTTTGCCTCTATGGATTGTTTTATAGAGCTTACGTCTGGATGAGGGCCTTCATACACCAGCAACACTTTTTGCCGGGCATCCAGCACCTCCACGTAAAAGGTCTCCGTATTGTTTTGTACGGATAGTTCATTCTTTACCGGTGCGATACTTACCGCAAACTTTCCGATGCCTTTTTTATCGGCATTTAGTTTTATTGGAATGATCTTCCTAAATGCAGCAGACGTTACGGCAATAGTTTGTGATGCTATCTGCCGGCCGTCTTCAGCAACTGATAAGCGCATTTGTTCCCCGTTACTTTGGTAGGCTTCGGCAAGTATCTCCACCTCAAAGTCGTTGCCGAGGAAAGCCGTTTTGTTGTAAGTAACATTACCAATAAGCAAGTCGCGGCGGGGTATGGTGTCGCCCAGGGCTATGGCGTATATACTGCTTTTAATGTTGCGGGCTTCGTACTGCGGATCGGCCCCAAGATTATAAAGCCCATCTGTAGCCAGTACCATCGCGCCCACATTCTGGTTCGCGAACTGATCATTCAACTGGTGCAGCGCGCTGGAAATATCCGTATGTTTACCGTTGTAGGTATTGGAAAGGTTATCGTGCAGGTTCTTGTCGAAGCTAAACTCATGTACCTCGTAATCGTCGCCAAGTTGCTTTTTAAGGGAACTTAATGCGGACACAGGTAACGATGAGGCTTTACCAAAGAGCTTTATGGATTCTGACCTATCCTGCACAACCAGTATTACCGGCTTTTGTGGCTTGTAACTTACCGAGCGGATGAGCGGCGATACCAGCAGCAACCCCAAGCAGGCAACCACTACTGTCCTTAGTGCAAACAACGCATATCGTGCGCCACGTGTAAGCGTTACCGGCTGACGGTACATTAACCACGCGTATGCCAGGCCGAGCAACACGCAGGCGGGTACCCACCAGCCCGAAGCAGCACCCCAGGTAACAGAAAATAACAACTGACAGACGTAAGCCGGATTGTGCGTAAAGCCCATTATTAAACCTTACCCGCAATTTGCGAATTTATTGTGAGCGCACGAACATAATTTTCTGCCACAGGGTGTACAAGTGTTTCGCTTTGCAAAACCGAAACACACGAAACAGCTAAAATATCTATATGCTTGTTTAACAATATGTTGTATAACAACCCGAAACAGTCGCCATACTTTAGCGACAACAGGCAAACTACTGAAAATTAGCTACATGGAAAAGAATATGCTATTTTGAAGCATCCATGCGAAACACCTGCAGCGAAACACTTTTAGCAATGACCAAGCCGTACTGTACCAGACGGTATCACATTTATAGCTTAACAATGCTGATGCGAACCGGCCCTTTTATATGATCTACATCTACCGGCTCCCCCTTTTGGGTGATAATCACTTTGCCCTCCTTTTGCAGTTCAATGGCAGCGTCCCTTACTTCCTGCATGTGATTTCTCCAGTCAGCAGGGAACATTTGCCGAGCTATCTCTGACGGGCAGGTGCTTTTGTTCGGGCCACGTTCAGTGGCTTTGGTGAGGATAGTTTGAGAGATGTTCAATTAAACTTGTTTACTACCATGAACAACCGCCATCGTACTGGTCTTGTTTCAGTACCCCAGCCTAATGCTATAATGAGTGCACATGCTCCAAGTTATTCTTTTCAGTGTATAACAATACCTTCCAATGATGATGAACGCCAGTGATGTACTTTTTCTTTTTCCGCAAAAGAAAAAGTACCAAAAAGAAAACTCGCGGCGGTGCCAGCTTGCTTTAAAGTTTCTACTGCTGCAATGCCCTGCTAACCGCAACCTGCCAAGGCCGCATAACATATAATTTGTTCTGTTAGTCGCTACAGGTCTTCGCCAAAAACAAAAAAGCCAAAAGCCCTTCTCAGAACTCTTGGCTTTCAGCTTTATGCTTTCAGCTTAAATTACAACATTCCGCCGTCTACAGGAATTACCTGTCCGGTGATGTAAGCTGCCATGTCTGATGCCAGGAAAACGCAGGCATTTGCTACATCTTCAGTTTCGCCGGCACGTTTCAGCGGGATAGCTGCTGCCCATCCTTCTACTACTTTAGGATCCAGTACTTCGGTCATCTCTGTACGGATAAACCCAGGTGCAACCACGTTGGTGCGGATGTTACGTGAGCCTAACTCTTTTGCTACTGATTTAGAGAACCCGATGATACCTGCTTTTGACGCCGCATAGTTGGCCTGGCCTGCATTACCCTGCACACCCACAACCGAACTCATGTTGATGAACACACCCTGGCGTGCTTTCATCATGATCTTGGAAGCTGCCTTGGTTACGTTGAATATCGATTTCAGGTTTACGTCCAATACTTCATCCCATTGGTCTTCCGTCATGCGCATCAGCAGTCCGTCTTTAGTTATGCCGGCATTGTTAACTACAATGTCCAGCTTGCCAAAATCGGCTACGATGTCGTTTATCAATTTTTCGGCTTCGTCAAATTTAGAAGCGTCGCTGCGGTAGCCTTTAATTGTGGTACCATGTGCCTGCAACTCCTGCTCCAGCGCCTGCCCTTTTTCTACCGAAGACAGGTAAGTAAACGCTACGTTTGCGCCATGCTCGGCGAATTTCTCCGCTATTTTGCGGCCTATTCCTTTAGATGCGCCGGTAATCAGCGCTGTTTTTCCTTCTAATAATTTCATAATCTAAGCTATGTTTTTTGGACGCCGTGAAGGTAACGATTAAGTGGGAAAGACGGAAAAACTCTGTATACTACGCTGTGCCCTTGCCGTTAAAAATGAAAAGTAAGGAACAAGTTGCCTGATATAGCACTAAAACCCTGCACGGTAGACCCGCCTTCACGCGAGTTATAGCTTGCACCGGTTATCCCCAATCCGTAACGGCCTTCGGCACCAATGCTCATGTTGCTGCCCACCGCGCAATTAAAACCCAGTTTCGGGCCAAAATAACTCACACTGGTATTCCCGGAAACTGATACGTAACTGCCCGAACCATCTGATGCGGACAGATCAAATTTTGTAATTACGAACCCGCCGTTTACACCTGCATACACATCAACAAGGCCGGTTAGCGGCACTTCATAGGCAATGCCTAAATAAAAGCCTGTGCCCTGGTAATTGCTGTATTTAGTTACTACATCTTCAAAGCCTTCTTCAGATTCTGTAAACTCGGCTTGTTTTGGTTTATAAGACCGGTAATCTATGGTTCCGGAGTAAACCACATTGCCCATGCGGCGGGTAACTGTAGCACCAAAAGTTGGGGCTGCCTTGTAAAAATCCCCAACATCGCCCCGGGGGGTTTCGTAACCTGCATTGAGTGATATTCCCCAGCCATCGCTTCGTTCTACACCGCCGCTGTTGTGGTTGCTGCCGCCCAGCATATCACCATCGGCACCTACACCGGGTGTATGGCGGCGCTGCGCGTTGGCGGGCGACCAGGTAAAAACAACTAAAATAAACAGCGTAAATATGGTGGCGAATGCCAGCCTTTTGGGAGAATTAGGGTGCATTGGGTTGATAAGGAATAGTTTAACGTTACTAAGATAATATAATTTCATTATCCGATAAAATTTTGTGTTTTAGTCTTAAGTAAGATGTTCTTAGTCGACAGTACCAGGACGTATAGATCTTCGCCATGCTTAGACCGACAGAATTAAACATCCCTTACCCAGGGCTCTTCGCCGGTGAAGTGTATAGTGCCTGTCTGCTCGTCTACCTTAAAATCCCAGCTAATGGTGTCCTTGGCATCGTTATGCACATCTGAACAGGTGTAGTGAAAATGCAGGCTAAACCGCGCGCGAAAAGAGCCGAACTTCTTTAGAGGATCGAACTTTGCGTCTATCAACTCCAGCTGGGTTACTACAGGAGAGCCGCCGTCTTTGTTATGGTAAGCTTCCAGTGCACGGGTGAGGGTGGAGTAATTAGCGCTAGCTTCCTGGTTAAAGAGGGTTTGAAGGAAGATTAATACTGAGGTTTCATTGCTATATAGCAGCTTTATTGCTGTTGTATCCGCAGCTAACTGAAATTCTTCACGCATTGGTGGTAAACATTTATATTAAGATAACCCTGATAAATCAATGATTTCTTTGATGTCTTGCTTGCTTATAGATGCCTCTTCGGATTTGTCGAAAATAGTAACCAGATAGATGTCAACACTTGTAGGTGTTTCTTCTATCACGTAAGTAATCACCCTGAAGCCGCCGCTTTTGACCTTACCTTTAGAAACATCAGCAAGCCGAACTTTATAGATGCCGGAGCCGTAGCTATCGCCCAGATAAGGATTTGCAATTAAGCTTTGTTCTAGTTGCTGTAAACTTTGTCGTAAGGTAACGTACTTTTTAAGAAGTCGTTTTGCTTTTCTCAGAAAGAAAGGTGTTAAATGGATTTTATTCTCCATTCAGAAGATCGGACATGTTAAATGCAGTTGCCTTTCCCGAGCGGATATCTTTAACATCACTTAAACCAGCCTTAATTTCAGCCAGCAATTTGGCTTTTTTTGACGTTCTTTTATCAGTTGTAACCGACAATACTTCGCCTCCAAGCTCTTCCACTAAAGCAGACAGCTTAGCCTTCACTTTCCCGGGAACTTTTATTGTCATCGTGGTCATATTTCAAATATAACAAATTATCATGTGATATTCACAAGCTCTCCTGATACTCCTTCTGCAGCTCCAACAGGCATTTTGCACACAGGCAGCCTTCGTACAGTTCGCTTACGTACTGCACTTGGTTAATGGTTAACTGCACTTTGCTGCACTGGCATTTGGTGTAAGAGTTGGCCTTACATTCAAAACTGTCATTACAGCGGTCGCAGCGTATGATCTCGTGTTTTATCATTTGTTAGTAGTCCGCAAGTCGGAAAAGTCAGTAAGCCCGGATTACGGATCAGCTACCAGCCAACTCTGACAAGTACAAAGGTCTTAAACAAAACGGCAAGCGTTATCATACAAACGTAAAAGGCCGGGGAACTTGTAGTTCTCCGGCCTTTTATTGTCTTGTGGTAAGTTATACTTCAGTTTTCGCAGCAACCGGTTTTTCCGGCTCGCCGTTTTGCGAATCTTTAAATTCTTTCATGCCTTTACCAAGGCCTTTCATCAGTTCCGGGATCTTTTTCCCGCCAAATAGTAGTACTATCGCTAGTATGATCAGTATGATCTCCGGTGCTCCTAAGCCCATAATATTGGTATTTAATTGTTTAATGTATATACGTAATAAAAGATGCTTTGGTCTTACAAAATCATCTTTTATTAAAGGTAGGTATTTTATGCAATATAAAAGCCCATGAACTGTAACCTTTTAGTTATCGTTCATGGGCTGGCGGTTTATTAACCTAAAAACTTATGCCGAGCAGGTTACGCAACCTTCTTCCATTGAGCAGGTTGGGCCGGCAGGTACGTCCTCGGTGCTGTTATCGGCAACAACTTCCGGGATAACGGCTTCCATGTTTTTACCACCCTGATTCTCAACAGTAAACTTAACCGCTTGCGATGCTGCTTGTGTACGCAGGTAATACATGCCTGTTTTAAGGCCTTTCTTCCATGCGTAGAAGTGCATTGAGGTAAGCTTGCTTGCGTTTGGCGAGTTGATGAACAGGTTAAGTGATTGCGACTGGCAAATGTACGCGCCCCTGTCTGCAGCCATATCAATAATGTTACGCATCTTGATCTCCCAAACAGTTTTGTACAGTTCTTTGATGTCGGCAGGAATCTCGGCAATGTCCTGGATTGAACCGTTAGCAGAAATGATCCTGTCTTTCATGGCAGGTGTCCACAGGTTGCGGTTAACCAGGTCGCGCAGCAGGTGCTTGTTCACAATCACAAACTCTCCGCTCAATACACGGCGGGTGTATATGTTTGAGGTATATGGTTCAAAGCATTCGTTGTTACCCAATATCTGCGAGGTTGATGCAGTAGGCATAGGCGCTACCAGCAGGGAGTTGCGCACACCATGGTTCATTACATCAAGGCGCAGGTTTTCCCAATCCCAACGGCCGCTTTCCGGCTTAACGTTCCACAGATCGAACTGGAACTGTCCTTTTGATAGTGGTGATCCTTTAAAGGTTTCGTAAGCGCCATCTTTTATAGCCAGATCTTTAGAAGCTGTCATGGCAGCAAAGTAAATGGTCTCGAAGATGTCTTTGTTCAGCTGTTTAGCTTCTTCGCTCTCAAATGGCATACGCAGCAGGATGAACGCGTCGGCCAAGCCTTGTACACCTAAGCCTATTGGGCGGTGGCGCAGGTTGCTGTAACGTGCCTCTTCTACCGGGTAATAGTTATGATCGATGATCTTGTTCAGGTTCAGGGTAGCCTGGTAGGTTACTTCGTACAATTTCTGGTGGTCAAACTCGCCGTTGATCACGTAGCGTGGCAAGGCAAGCGATGCCAGATTACAAACCGCAACTTCTTTATCTGAAGTGTACTCAATGATCTCGGTGCAAAGGTTTGAGCTTTTTATAGTACCCAGGTTCTGCTGGTTAGACTTAGCGTTGGCAGCGTCCTTGTACAACAGGTATGGTGTACCGGTTTCTACCTGGCTATCCAGTACTGCAAACCAAAGTTCCTGTGCCTTAATGGTTTTACGAGCACGGCCTTCACGCTCGTATTTGGTGTATAAAGCTTCAAATTCGTCGCTGTGGCAATCGGCCAGTCCGGGTGCTTCATGCGGGCAGAACAAGCTCCAGTCCTCATTAGCTTCAACACGTTTCATGAACAGGTCGCTTACCCAAAGTGCATAGAACAAATCGCGCGCGCGCATTTCTTCTTTACCGTGGTTCTTGCGCAGATCAAGGAACTCAAAAATATCTGCATGCCATGGCTCCAGGTAAATAGCAAAAGCGCCTTTACGTTTGCCGCCGCCCTGGTCTACATAACGGGCAGTGTCGTTAAACACCTTCAGCATTGGGATAATACCGTTGCTGGTGCCGTTTGTACCGCTGATGTATGAACCTGTTGCACGCACATTGTGGATGCTGAGGCCGATACCGCCGGCGCTTTGAGAGATCTTGGCAGTTTGCTTAAGTGTATCGTAGATGCCTTCAATGCTGTCGTCCTTCATGGTTAAAAGGAAGCAGGATGACATTTGTGGTTTTGGTGTACCTGCGTTGAACAGCGTAGGGGTAGCGTGTGTAAACCAGCGCTCGCTCATCAGGTTGTAGGTTTTAATAGCGCTTTCTATATCATGCTTGTGGATACCAACCGATACACGCATGAACAGGTGCTGAGGGCGCTCAGCAATTTTACCGTCTATCTTTAGCAGGTATGATTTTTCGAGGGTTTTAAAACCGAAGTAATCGAAACCAAAATCACGGTCGTAAATAATGCTGCTATCCAGTATATCTGCATTCTCGCGGATGATCTCGTAAACATCATCAGCTAATAACGCTGCATTCTTGCCTGTTTTTTTGTCAACGTATTCGTACATACGTTTCATTGTTTCTGAGAACGACTTTGTGGTGTTCTTATGCAGGTTGCTCACCGCTATACGCGATGCCAGCAAAGCATAGTCAGGGTGCTTGGTAGTTAACGATGCCGCTGTTTCTGCCGCAAGGTTATCCAGCTCTGATGTGGTTACACCATCAAATAAACCCTCAATAACCTTTTTGGCCACATCAATAGGGTCCACCAGGTTAAAGCCATAACACAGTTTTTCAATTCGCGCGGTGATCTTGTCGAATTTTACCGTTTCTTTTCTGCCGTCTCTTTTTATTACGTACATTTTTTGTTGGTAGTTAAGTAGTTAGTGTAAAGTGTGGGGAAGCTTTAACCAACAGTATTAAATTAATTAGGGTTATATAGTTAGGGTGCTTTTGATCGGTTTAGAAATCCTCGTCAAGCGAGAAGGCTTTAGTTTCAGGTGAATTCATTACACCACTTTTCTGGTAATCGCCAACGCGTTTTTCAAAGAAGTTGGTTTTACCCTGCAGGCTTATCATCTCCATAAAGTCGAACGGATTTGTAGCGTTATATACTTTATCATAGCCCAGTTCGCCCAGCCACCTGTCTGCAACAAACTCAATATATTGGCTCATCAGCTTAGCATTCATGCCTATTAAACTAACCGGCAGGGCGTCGCTAACAAATTCTTTTTCTATTTCTACCGCATCGGTTATAATTTTGGTAGCCGCTTCTTTGCTTAGTTTGTTATCCAGCATTTTGTATAGCAGGCAGGCAAATTCGCAGTGTGAGCCTTCGTCGCGGGAGATCAGCTCGTTACTGAAGGTAAGGCCCGGCATCAAGCCGCGTTTTTTAAGCCAGAATATTGAGCAGAAACTACCTGAGAAGAAGATACCTTCTACCGCGGCAAATGCCACTAAACGCTCAGCAAAAGTGCCGTTATTTATCCAGCGCAGTGCCCACTCCGCTTTTTTACCTACACAAGGTACGGTATCTATAGCATGGAACAAGCGGTCTTTTTCAGCCGGATCTTTAATGTAAGTATCAATTAACAGCGCGTAGGTTTCCGAGTGGATGTTCTCCATCATGATTTGGAAACCGTAAAAACAACGCGCTTCCGGCAGTTGCACCTCGCTCATGAAGTTTATCGCCAGGTTCTCATTCACAATACCATCACTCGCGGCAAAAAACGCCAGGATGTGCGAGATAAAATGCTTTTCACCAGCGTTAAGGCTTTCCCAATGCTTAATGTCGTCAGACAGGTCTATTTCTTCTGCGGTCCAGAAGCTGGCTTCCGCTTTTTTGTACATCTCCCAAATAGCGGGATATTTAATAGGCAGGATAACAAAGCGGTCTTTGTTCTCTTTAAGCAGTAATTCAGTTTCCTCTTGCATCGTCCTCTTTAATTTTATTGTCGTTTATGCTTTATTATCCCGTTCTCTCTTCGCTTATAGCTGTCTGGTGTACCACAAGTTTGCAGACGAGTGTGCCTCACGAGTTTTTTAAATGGCCGAAGCCGTTATTACCCGCCCCAAAAAGCATCCTCACTAATCCCCTGCTATTAAACTTTATTTTAATACACACAGCCCATGCTCAGCATGGTGTTTTCCTTGTTGTTTGACGAAGATAGAGCCGCCAAACGGATAGCGTTGAAAGAACTTATGCTTCAAAGATAGGGCATGAGTTTATAGGACGTTAGTTGAAGTTTTTAACATCACCTGTAAGTTATAAACAAACCAAAATAAATTTGGAAGTTAGCGTTGAAGGTGTTGCTGTTTCAATGGCATGAACACCAGCTATTTAACTATTAATAGAGTTGTGTTAACACAAACGAGGCGGGGTAACATTTACCTAATATACAGGTGATGTTTACTTTACTTTTCACAGACAAAAACCACCTGTAGAACGGCTTGTAAACACTGGTTTTGGGCCAAAAACAGACCCGATTTTAAATGGGTTTTCGGAGCTTTAAACGGTGTGCAGAAAGATTGTGGAAAACAAAAATTCCGATCTTTTTTCAAGACCGGAATTTCTATTTATCACCAATAATTATTGGGCGTCCGCAACCGGCACAAACTTCATCGAAATGGAGTTTACACAATGGCGGGTGTTCTTGGGTGTCATGTACTCGCCCTGGAAAACATGGCCCAGGTGCGCACCGCAATTGGCACAAAGTATCTCGGTACGGCGGCCGTCTGCATCAGTTTCCCAACGTACTGCGCCTTCTATCTCATCGTCAAAACTCGGCCAGCCGCAAAACGATTCAAACTTATCTTCGCTGCGGTATAGCGGAGCATCACAGCGCTTGCATACATATAAACCCTGCGCTTTATTGTTTAACAGTTCGCCGGTGAATGGCCGCTCGGTACCTTTGTATAGTATCACCCTTTCTTCGTCGGGAGTTAACTGATTATAGTTCATTGTTTATTTTTTTGATTAGATGATGTTGATGATTCTATCGATTGCCAACTTGGCCTTTTGTCTTTAAACTGCGACCTGATTAACTATCCTTTTCACATAAATATACGACAAATTGCACGGTTTTTTTGTTTGTACAGGGATGTTTACACGGGTTTGACCAAGCAAGATTTAAAACTTTATAGCTAAATTGCTATTTGTTAATAAACCGCTGTTTTAATGTATCTGCTTTCTGTTCTTACGTTTTTTATGCTGTGTGGCGCCCCAACTGCGGAGGCCGGTAAACTAACTGCTGCTACCAAGACGGCCAGCATAGATACCTCCAGGTACGCTATCCTGAAATTCCATAAAGGCCGCGACAGCTTCCTGTTCGACAGCACGTATACTGCCGCGAACACTACCGAGGACGACATCAAAAAAATTGAAAAGATAATTAAGGTGACCGTTGCAGAGTATAACGAACGTCTCCTGAAAAACACGGGGAGTAAAGCAACAAAAGCCGGCCTTATTTATAAGCCAGACAAATACTATAAACAGATTATTTGTGTAATTAACTCCAAAGGCGAGAAAACCGTTTGGGTAAACTGCTTTTGTACCCCTCACGAAAAACGGTACTGGCAAAAGGGCATTGTAATGGTGCTAGACGGCGGCCCCTGTTTCTTCAACATCAAGATAAACCTGGTGACCAACACCGTTATGGATTTGCAAGTGAATGGGGTGAGCCCCCTAGCCCCCTGAAGGGGGAACAGAATTCACCCTGTTTTGTATATTCAATACATTGCAAGTTTGTATTATCCATCATTCCCCCTTCAGGGGGTTAGGGGGTCCAAATGATACTCCTGTATTAACGGCGGGTTCTCTGGTGTAAGCGTAAAGCTTACTTTAATATTGGCCTTCTCCCCTTTTATAATAAAATATCCACGCAGCTGGTTCTCGGCCGCAACATCGCCGATGCTAATGATCTTACCTGCTTTACTAAACGCTTCATCCGCAGCGATCTTCAGCTTCTCCGGAAAGTAATCCATAAAAAAGTTATCAGCAAAAATGCCGCTTGCTTTGGCAGTGTTCCAGTCGGTAATAACTTTAAGAAGATCGGCTTTACGCTGGTTCAGTATATCTGATGCTGGCAGAGTGCGCGGACGGATGTTGGATAGTACCAGCATAGTGTCCAGCACGGCGTTGTTTATCACGGCAGCGCGGGCGTAGGTTAAGTTGGCAAATACAACCACGCCCACACCGTAATCGGGCATTACGTTCCATTGGCTGCCAAAGCCGGGTAAACCGCCGGTGTGCCCTACATAAATACGGTTGTCGCAGTCTTTCATCCACCTTAACCCATACGCGTATGCGGTAACATTGGGGCAAGGCCTGCCAGTAGGAGTTTTGGCGTTGGCTGTTAAATAATTAACATCCCAGGGGTACTGCATTTCACGTACGGAACTACGCTTAACCGGGCCACTTTCGACATCATCACGCGCAGGCCATGCATTTAAGTGCACAGCCATGTATTTACTAAAATCTTCAATGGTTGTAATTAGCCCACCCATAGCGCCATAAGAACCATCGTGCAGCAGCGGCTGCTCTATCCATTTATCATCCAACCAGCGGTAGCCGTGTGCCAACTTACTGGCAGGTACGGCGGTATATTCCCAATAGGTATGCGTCATGCCTAAAGGCTTTAGAATATTATCTGTGATAAATTGCTGATACGTTTTTCCGCTTACCTTTTTTATGATGTAACCCAGTGTGGCAAAGCCCAGATTGCTGTACTCGTAACTTGTGCCCGGATTTGTAGAAAAAGCAACTCCCTTCCGATAAATAGCCAAAAGCTCCTCATCGGTATCGGCAAGCCGGCGGTCGCCCCAGGGGTTATCTTCCGGGAAGCCTGCAGTATGGGTAAGTAATTGACGGATGGTAATAGCGGTAGCATCTTTAGTAAGGTATTTAGTCCCTTTCATCTCCGGAATGTACAGGTAAGCCAGATCATCAAGTTTTAGCTTTCCGGCGTCGCGCAGCTTGAGGATGGCCATTGCGGTAAGGCTCTTGGTCATAGATGCTATGCGGAAATCAGAAGAGGCATCTGCCTTTATCTTCTTATCTATATTGATATAACCAATGCCACCGCTGTGCACCAGTTTGCCGTCGACCACAATGCCATACGCCAGCCCAGGCCAATGGTTCTTGTCCGCGTAATCTTTATATAGCTGGTCTATTACCGGGTAAGTTGCCTCAATCTTTTTTAGCCTGTCCGCATCTGTAAACGTTGCAGGCTTGTATTGTGCATAGGTTGTGGATGCCGTTAAGAGAAGAAGGTAGAGAAGTTTGCGCATGGGATAAGTTTATCAGAACTCGAATTTACCGAATTTAGGAATTTTCAGAATGAATTTTGACTATTAGAAACCAAAGTATGGAGATGTTGTGTTAACCGCACCTAATTCAGTTCAAAGTTCCCCCTTCAGGGGTTTAGGGGGCTGGCCTATAGTTTTTCCAGCGCGTAGATCACTTCTTCAGGCGTATCTACCACGCTCACTATTCTACCCTGCTTGTTGATGATAAAGTGAGTGGGATAAGCATCAATATTTAGCTTTTTACTGATATAGGTGTGCTGATCTGCCACTATCGCGTAGTTAAAAGGTTTTCTTTTTAAAAATGCCTGCAGTTTAGCTTTGCTGTCGGGAGCAAGTGCTACAAAAACTATATCCTTTCGGTTTTTGTACTTAGCCACTAGTTCATTCAGCGCCGGCATTTCCTTTTCACAAGTGACACACCCAATAAACCAGCAGTTGATCACCAGCGTTTTGCCTTTAAGTGTGGCTGCGTTGTATTTATTACCCTGTATGTCTGTAAAGTTGTACTTCGGAAACTGCTTGCCCTCCCGCCGGTAATGATCATACAAAACTACGCTCCAGCCTTGTATGTACTGCCCCATCTCTTTGGCTTGGCCGGCGTTCATTTTGTAAAGGTTATACTGCCATTGTTTGCCATCAGCAACCAATCTTACGGGAAGGTACGATCCGGTGGTGAGCGCTTTAAGAAAGTCGCCCTTGCTCATAGGCTTCATGGCTGCGTTATACGTAACAATGTCCTGCGACAGCTTCATGTGGTTGCTTACATACTGAAAAAAGTTGTCGTAGTTTTTCAAGATAAAAGCAGGTTCCTGCACAGGCTTGCCCGGTATAGTGACACCTGCGAAGCAGGATAACTGTACCAGTACCACAATTATTAAGGTAAGCAGCTTTTTCATACAGAATAGTTTGTCGCTACAATATACAACAATGCTGCGCGCACAGATTAGTCTTTTTTTGCAGTAGCAACTAACACTATACCACCAATAAGCAGTATGCCGCCAAGGTATGGTGGCCAGTTTACAGATTTCTGTTTATCTGCTGAAACTTGAATTGGCCCGGCATCAACAATTTTTTCCTTTTTGGTGTAAGTGAAACCTGTCCAAACCAGCATTACAATGCCGAGGATAATAAGTACTATTCCGATGGTTCTGTTCATGATTGATGGGCTAAAATGTTGTTTGTTAAAATTTGTATGCGTAATCGTTGAACAAGAATACCTTTCAGAGCCAAATTGTTTTATAAACGAATTAACAACATGTTAAATCCGGCCAGTCTCCATAACATCTGTATTATGAAAGTTCCAGTCCTCTACATCAATTACTCCGGGTGCGGTTTGGTAATGGCCGTCATCATTAGGGCACTTAACCACGTACAAAGCCTGGTCTGTAAGAAAAATTATTGGCGCTGCTCCGCAATGTTTGCAAACCTTGCAATTAAGCGACTGCGGCATATTTAAGAAACCTCTCATAACAATTTGTTATTGGTGATCAGGTTTCTGACGGCTTAAAACAGCAATAGTTTAACTATAAGTAAATTTACAAAACAAATCTGGAAAGAAACGACCTTGCGGTTATCCGCATTTATTGTTGATCATGTGGAAATCATAATCATTTTCATACAAAACGGAGTTATGAATATTCCAGTCCTCAATATCGATAATACCCGGCGCAGCAGTATAATGAGCATCATCGTTCGGGCACTTTACCACGTAACCCTCCAGCCCAACGTTTGATATGATACGTCGGGCACCGCATTCGCGGCATTTCTTGCAATAGATAGATTTTGGAATAGTTACGTACCCCTTCATACCTGTACATACGCAGGCGGCACTCTCTCTGGTTGTAGTAAAAAGAAAAATTATTAGCGACTAATTTATTTCATGTCGTTGATCTCAATCAAATAGCCGTCAGGATCACGAATGTACACCTGGTTTACGCCATCAACACGACGTTCTACTTTGCCAACTTCACCTTTCCAGTTACTGTACTCTATCTTCATGGCGTTGAGCTTATCTATAAAGGTGGCAATAGAAGGCACCTTAAAGCACAAGTGCACGCCGCGGGGGTAATCGGCCTTAGGGCAATTGCCTTGTATAATGTGCATCTGCAAATTAGGGCCAATGCTGTACCAGGTATGTACGGTATCTTTAAATGGGTTAGCTATAATCTTCAACCCCAAAACAGTAGTATAGAACTTGTTACTGGTTTTAAGATCTGCCGAACACAAAGCGGTATGATCTAAGGTTGCTTGCGCACGGGTTATAAACGGCAGGCACAGCAGCGCGCAGGTAATAATTGCCTTTACCGGTTTAGCTGGTAAGCTTTTAAAATTGAAATTAAGCATAATTGGTTTTTGTAGCAGCTAAAGATACATTGTGCTACTGCCACCACATAATTTTATTTGTAACAATTGCGCCTGCACTTGTTTAGCGGCTCCCCTGCTCCGATATTACCTGATGGCCGTTTTGTAACAACCATGTGACCACCACATCTCGCCATTAAACTTTGCCTTTCTGCACAAGTTTAACTTATAATGCAACACAAATTATAAAGCTTATGAAAAAGGAAATAATAAGGTTGGTGGCACTATTGGTATTTGGTGCCGCAGCTATAACAGGTTGTTCGATAGAAAATCAGGGTCACCGTGGATACAGGTATAATCACGACCGCCACTACAGGGATCGCAACCACAATTATGATCGCAATAATAACTATGACCGCGACCATAGTTACCACAATGGATACTAAACAAACATCATTATAAACACTTAAAATTCACACACCATGAAATATCTTAAAGTTTTTGCAATTGCAATAATCACCCTGTTCGCCGTAGAAGGCGCTAAAGCCCAAGTAGCCGTACATGCCCGCATTGGTGCACCTGTGCGCAGCCGCACAGTAGTAGTGGAGCGGCCGGTATATCACCGCCCTTATTACCGCCGCGCTGTTGCCGTGCGCCCGGTATACCACCGCCCTTATCGCCGCACAGTAGTGGTTGAAAGACCGGCTTACCGCCGCCATGTAGTTTACAATCGCCCTTACGCTAAACGTGTAGTAGTTAGGAGATACTAAATAGAGCGGCTTTTTATAAAAGTCTCACTTAAACAAAAGGCCTTCCGGATTGCGGAAGGCCTTTTTGCTTATTTTGTTACCAGCACCCAGTCTACATAAACGTTGGCTTTGCCGGCCTTTATCTTGTCTACAGATGACTGCGACAAGCCGTAATATGGCTCCTTAATTTTATTTACGCCGGCAGGGTACCCGCCTCCAATGGCATAGTTCAGGATCAGGAATTTAGGATTATCAAACGACCATTTACCATACTTCTCTACCATAGCCCTGGTGACAATATAGGTTACTTTGCCATCAACCTTAAAAGTGAGGCTGTTTTCCCGCCAGTCCACAGTATATACATGCCATTGGGTAACATCTGTTCCTTTAGGGAATGTATTGCGATATACCAGTGGTGTGTTACCAAAGTAACCCGGCCCATGCAGCGCGTTGCTGGTCCAGGTGCTATCGCCAACAGTCTCCATAATATCTATTTCGCCGCAATCAGGCCATTTGCCTTTACCTAACGCCCAGAACGCGGGCCATAAACCTTCACCACCGGCAATCTTCATCCTTGCAGAGAATGTCCCGTACGTAAACATCATCTTATCGCGGGTATTTATCCTGCCCGAAACGAAATCGTACTTCTTACCTTCTTTGCTGGTATGTCCGGGCTTGAAAACCGGTTTAAGCACCAGTGCACCGTGGGTGGCGCCAATAGCTTTACCATCTATCATGTAAATAGTGGCGGTCGAATCTATATACGCCTGCTGCTCGTCGTTAACAGTATGGCCTGTCACCTCTACGTTCCATTTGTTACGATCGAGTGTGCTTTTATTGAAGTCTTCAAAATAAATCGTGTCCTGCCTGCTTTGCTGTGCCAGCGCAGCGCCGCACATTAGCAACACTGCCGAAATGCTTAATACTGGAATTTTCATGGAGTTTTTAAATGGTGGCTAAAAGTACAACTTGTCGAGGCAAATTCAACGTAAATACATCGTTACTAATTTCATCTATATAATAGGCTGGCAGCCTTATTGCTTTTTTACACCGCAATTACGTTTACTTATATATCTTGCCACATTAGTACTAAATAACATGCATAAAGGCGGTTTCCTGAATATATTCTTAATTATAGCAGCGATAACGCTGCTGATGGACTGGTACGTAATACACGGCCTTCGCACCCTGGTAGCCGACTGGCAGTCGCGTCCGTTGCGCTTACTCGTTTTATGGGGATATGCTGTAATTTCCATTGGAGTGACCGTAGTATTCATGATTGGTTTTAAAAGCTACGGTACAGCCCAGGGCATGACACCATTTCACGAGTGGATGCTGAGCCTGCTGCTTACATTCTTTATCACAAAGGTTTTCTTCCTGATCATCATTTCACTTGGGGATCTGGGACGTTTTATTTACGGCATCACTGATAACGTGATGCACGATAAACCCGAAGGCACCAACGAGCCCTTCTTCCCTGCGCGACGGAAGTTTATTACCGAAATTGCTTTATTAGTAGCAGCTGTACCGTTCACCGGCTTTTTATACGCTATGTTCCGCGGAAAGTACGACTATAAGGTACACCGCACAACCATAGTTTACGACGAACTTCCTGAGGCTTTTCACAACTTTACCATTACCCAGCTGTCAGATATTCACTCCGGTAGCTTTGATAATGTAAATGCCATGCAAAAAGGCATCGACTTGGCTAAGGCGCAAAAGTCGGACTTGTTTGTATTTACTGGCGACCTGGTGAACAACGCCGCATGGGAAATAGAACAATACATAGACAGGTTCGGGCAGATAAAAGCACCATTTGGGCAATTCTCCATCTTGGGCAATCATGATTACGGCGATTACATACAATGGAACAGCGAGGCTGAGAAGCGCGCCAACCTGGATAAATTGAAGCAGCACCATGCCGAACTGGGTTACAAGCTGATGCTGGACGAAAACGTTGTGCTGGAAAAGAATGGCCAAAAGATATCGCTTATTGGCGTGCAGAACTGGGGCCGCGACTTTATTAAAGTAGGTGATCTTAATAAAGCCCTACAAGGTGTGGACAAGGATGCCTTTAAGATACTCCTCTCCCACGATCCTACGCATTGGGAAGAGCAGGTGCGTTATCATGACACCGACATTCACCTTACGCTTTCAGGACATACACATGGTGCACAGTTTGGTATAGAAACAGCTGGTTTAAAATGGAGCCCCGTTAAGAACCGCTACCTGGATTGGGCCGGGCTAATTAATACAGGCAACAGGCATTTGTATGTAAACCGCGGATTCGGGTTCCTGGCTTTTAGCGGCAGGCTGGGTATATGGCCCGAGATAACTGTTATCACCCTTAAGAAAAGAGGAATGGCCTAACTAAAGCAAACAATCATCTTTTTTAACCCTTATATCTGTATGGATAACAAAAAGATAGGCTCCGGCAAAGCCGAAGCCGCGCATCATACCTCCCACAATGCAGTAGAAGTAATGAAGCCGTTTGTGACTTTTGGGGTAAAGGCTTTAGGTTTGCTGGCTACCGCGCTGGTGCATATTGTAAAGAATGTACCCAAGCCTGACAGCAACAAAGCAGGCAGCAACAATAAGGTGATTAAAATATAATCGCTCTTACAATAAACTTAAGACAGCCATTTACCAAACTCCAGGTATTTGGCTATCCTTATGGCTACTTTGTCGCCGGCTTTGTACTTACCGCGCACGTAACTGAAAACGCGCAACGTAACCTCATCTTTTTCAATCACCAGTTCTTCGTAAAAACCTTTAAAAAGCACTTGCTTTACCATCCATTTTTTACGGAGGCCGACGCCGCCAATTTCAATATCTTCCGCGTAGATTACTACAGTAGCCCGCTTGGATTTGATGCCGCAAACGGCAGCTTCTTCAGCGCTTAGTTCGGTGCAGGCCACCAGTATGTTTGCGGTATACAACAGCCTCGGGGTGTTATACAGTTTTTCGGGCGTACCGTGTTCTACTATCTCCCCTTCTTTTATAACAATCAGTTCATCCGCCATGGAGAGTATTTCGGCCGGGTCATGAGATACCAGCAAAACGGTAATGCCCCACTCCTTTACTATCTGGCGCATATCGTGCTGAAGGTCCTCGCGGTAGCTGGCATCTACCTGGTTAAAGGGTTCATCCAGCATTAAAACCTCAGGTTTATTTATCAACGCCCTGGCAATGGTTACGCGCTGCTTCTCGCCACCGCTCAGTTTACCAAATGGTTGTTCTTTAAGGTCATATATACCCAGCAGGTTTAGCGCCTGGGTAGCTTTTTGTACGCGGTAGTTTTGGTCTTCGCTGTGCAGTCCGTCGCAAACGCTGTCCCACACCGTGTGCTTTAGGTTCATTTCGCGGTTGTCCTGGCTCACCATCGCAATTGTGGTATGCTCGGGCTTAATCCCCTGGCTGCGTAAAGGCAATAGGTTGCCTTTGTAGTATACCTCACCGCCATCTGGTTTAGTTTCGCCGCTCAGCAATTTAAGCAAAGTAGTTTTGCCGCTGCCGCTTTCGCCCACAATGGCGGTTATCTTGCCTTTAGGCACCTGTATGGTGATATTATTTACCCCGGTAGACTTATCCCCAAAATAATTTTTGGTAATGTTTATGGTCTCTAATATCAGTTCATGGCTCATGTGCGGCTAGGGGTTTGCTGTACCCAAACCTAATTTATAAAAACCGCCCCGCCAAAAAAAGTTACAAGTTGTAATAGCAGCATACGCTTATTGAAAATTGCACTTAATCGTAATTTCTTTATAGTTTAGCTAACACTTAAGTTAAGCTATTTGAACAGGATACAATCTTCTACCGGAGAGTTTTTACTCGGCATAAGCCAAATGCAGCAAGAGGTACTGTGCACACCCGTGCAGTACCCCGAGTATACCATCTTCTTTATTGAAGAAGGTAGCGGAATATTTCATGCCGACTTTGGTTCATTCCCTTTCAAGGGCCCTGTGTTGCTATTTGCAACACCGCTGCAAACCTTGTTTATAGCCGACTGCAACCTGCCGCAATGTACGGCATTGAAGTTCCACAGCGATTTTTACTGTATAGAATATCACCGTAAAGAAGTAGCGTGCAATGGTTTGTTATTTAACAATGTCTATCTCGATCCTGTTATAAGCCTTACCGCTAAAGAACAGGAGCAGTTCGCCTCTATATTAAACGATATAGCGGAAGAAACCGCCCAGCCGTCGCCATCAGAGATCGTACTTCGCTCTTACCTGCAGTTGTTGCTGGCTAAATCAAGCAACATAAAATTAAAAGCAATCAGCGAACAAACAGATCGCCCGCAAATGGACGAACAGATGGAAAAGTTCCGGCAGCTGCTTGATCAGCATTATCTCAACCTCCACAAACCGTCGGACTATGCAGCGCTGCTGAATATGTCTGCAGATAACTTTACAAGGCGCTGCAATAAATACTTCAAAAAAAGCCCAAGCCAGCTTATTCAGGAGCGCCTGGTGCTGGAGGCGAAAAAGCAATTGCACCTAACCCGCCAAAGCATTAAGGAAATTGCCTACAATCTTAAGTTCCAGGATGAGTTTTACTTCAGCCGTTTCTTTAAAAAAGTAACCAAGGTGTCTCCGCAGTCGTTTCGCGATCAAACGGGCATCTCCATCGTGGCGGATTTGTCCAAGCATTAGCCTTTTTCGTCCATGTTACAGGGGCGGCACTTGCTGTAGTTTTGATAAAAAAAAACAACAGCATGAAAACTCAAATCATCTCCTTTATAGCCGGGCTGGATAGCATTGGAAAAAAAGTTATTCGTTTTGGTATAGTAATCGTTTTCCTTTGGATAGGTTCCCTAAAGTTCTTCACTTATGAAGCCGATGGCATTGTACCCTTTGTTGCCAACAGCCCTGCCATGTCCTTTTTCTATAATCACGGCAGCGAATACAAGCACCATCAAAATAAGGAAGGCGAACTTATCCCCGCAAATCACCAGTGGCATATTCAAAACAATACCTATGGCTTTGCAACAGGCCTAGGCATATTCCTGATAGCCGTAGGTATTATGGTAGCACTGCATAAAGTGGCACCACTACTAAGTATGGCCGGCAGTATACTGGTATTTATCATGACACTGGGCACCTTATCCTTCCTGATAACCACACCGGAAAGCTGGGTACCTCACCTTACCGATGCGCAGTGGGGCTTCCCTTATCTATCTGCCAAAGGCCGGCTGGTTATTAAAGACCTGGTGATACTTGGCGGCGCAATTATTACCATGAGCCAGTCCGCGCAGCTATACCTCAGCCGTAAAAATTCTTAAGCTTTTAAAAATTAAAATCAATATTATCATGAAAACTATAACCGTTCCTGCCAGAGAGCAGGTTAGTGACGAATCACAATTGTTGTTTGACCAAATACAAAAGAAAATGGGCAAGGTGCCTAACCTGTACGCTACTATCGGCTACTCGGCCCACGCACTTAAAGCCATGCTTGAGTTTGACGCTACCCTAAGCAACCAGAGCGCATTCACCGCTAAAGAACGCGAGGCTATTAATCTGGTTGTTTCGCAGGTAAATTTGTGTAATTACTGTTTGGCCGCGCACACTACACTTGCGCAGTTAAGAGGCTTTACCAAAGATGAAACGCTCACCATTAGGAAAGGGCATGCAAGTGATGCCAAACTTGATGCCGTTATACAGCTGGCACAATCCATTGCCGAAAACAAGGGAAAGGCAGAGGCCGCCGTACTTGAACAGTTTTTTGCAATCGGCTATAATGAGGCAGCGTTAATAGAGCTTATAGGCCTTATTACCTTGAGAACGTTCACCAATTACGTTTACAGCAATACCGACATACCGATTGACTTCCCTATTGCCGACGAACTGAACTAATTTATCCTAAGCGCCGGTCAGTAATTAAATCTGCAATAAAGTCCGGACTACCAGGTGTAGCCGGACTTATTTTTTAGTAGTCACATTGAATCAAGTTGTTTATGGCGAGGCTCTTTCTTATATTAGTGTTTCTTAGCGCCACCCCCGGGGCACACAGGCATAATCACCCTGTACACTAAACTGTTTTCGTTAATAAAAACATAAATCATGAAACGCAATTTATTTATCAGGTCGTTAGTTACTGCCGGGGCATGCGCTGCAGTACCTTTCTATAGCATTAGTAGTACGCTTAAAAAGTTCAGGCAAAAAACCGATTTTAAGGTAGATGCCGCCAAAGACGAATTTGAACATCCAATTAACCTGTTCGAGGGAGATACATTTTTCACCAAAGTATCCTCAAAAGATACCGACGGCGACTTGTATGTATATGAATCTGCCAGGGTTAAAAAAGGCGGCCCAAACCTGCACAAGCACTATAACCAGGATGAATGGTGGTATATACTGGAAGGAGAATTTATGATAAAGGTTGGCGAAACCGTTTATAATGCAAAGCCAGGCGACAGCGTATTTGGCCCGCGGGGAGTACCACATACTTTTTCTAAGATTGGCGAAGGAACCGGCAGAATGATCACCACTTTTCAACCCGCAGGTAAAATGGAAGAATGCTTTCAAGCCATTAGCGCAGGCGCTATGAAGGGCAAGACAGAAGCAGAACAAGACCAGTTCAGGAAAGACCACGGTTTTGAACGCGTAGGCCCAGCATTGGACTACTTTAAGAAACTGTAACAGAAACTAACTGAGCCGCCCTACTACTTGTAATGAACGTTTGTAAAATTTGAAAACAAACGGATGTTTGGTGCCCGGTATATAGCAGATTAATCTTTATCTATCCTTACCGTTTCCATTGCAGTAAGTTCGACAGTAAGGTTTACTGATCTGCCGTTGGCCGCCCGAGTGCGGTGCAGCATGTTTTTGGGTACGGTTGCCATTTGTCCTTTATTAAGCTCTAAGGTGCCTTCTTCCAGATCAAGCAGCAAGACGCCTTCTACTACCATGAATGTTTCGTCGGAATTAGGGTGATAATGCCAGTAGAAATCGCCCGTCATGATGCTCATGCGTATCACATGATCATTAAGATGGGTAAGTGGAAAGTTTCGATAGTTTTCAGATGTGGTACCGGTGCGTTTGTTGATGTCGGTAATGTCTGTTATCGGTAAAGGCATAAGTTGTGTTAGCTTTCTGTATATAAAGGAGGTTTGATGTACATTGTTTGCTATTGGTAACGATAGCATTCTGAATGATTCGATAGGCTCACCGGACACTTCACCACTTGTAAGTCTGAGCTTGTCGAAGACCTCATATACCTCGCTAATGGTTCGACAGGCCCACCACGACAAAGTTATTTTTAGTGGCATAAAAAAAATCCCGGCCAAACTGACCGGGATCCTGATATATTATCTCTATTCCCCCTTCAGGGGGTTAGGGGGTTACTTAGCTAATTCTTCTGCCATGGCAGCGCCAATTTCGGCAGGAGATTCTACAACGCGGATACCGCATTCGCGCATGATCTTCATTTTGGCGGCAGCAGTATCGTCGGCACCGCCAACAATAGCACCAGCGTGGCCCATACGGCGTCCCGGAGGCGCTGTTTGGCCGGCAATGAAACCTACAACAGGTTTAGTGCCATTTTCCTTTATCCAATGTGCAGCATCAGCTTCCATGTTACCGCCAATTTCACCTATCATGATAATACCGTGCGTATCCGGATCTTCCATCAAAAGCTTAACAGCCTCTTTGGTTGGGGTACCGATGATCGGGTCGCCGCCAATGCCAATAGCAGTAGTAATGCCCAAACCGGCTTTCACCACCTGGTCTACCGCTTCGTAAGTAAGCGTACCAGATTTGGAAACTACACCTACGTTACCTTTTTTGAAAATAAAGCCTGGCATAATACCAATCTTGCTTTCGTCGGCAGTGATAATGCCCGGGCAGTTAGGGCCTATCAGGCGGCTATCCTTGTCGGCAAGGTATTCTTTAACCTGTATCATATCCTTTGTAGGGATACCTTCAGTAATACAAACTATAACTTTAATGCCGGCTTCAGCGGCTTCCATAATGGCGTCTGCAGCAAATGCAGGCGGAACGAAGATGATAGATACATCGGCACCAGTTTCGGTTACCGCGTCTTTTACGGTGTTGAAAACAGGCCTGTCCAGGTGTTTCTGGCCGCCTTTACCTGGGGTAACACCGCCAACAAGCTGTGTACCATATTCTATCATTTGGGTAGCGTGGTAGGTACCCTCGTTACCTGTAAAACCCTGTACTATTACTTTAGAATCTTTGTTTACGAGAACGCTCATTGGCTTTTGATTTTTGTATGGCAAAGCTAAAGTTATTGCCCTTAAAGTCAAATTAAATTTTAAGCCTCAAAGCAGGGATGTGCTCTTTATTTACATTAAGGTTAGGGAACGCTACTGAAATGGGCGCAGCCAGCGCGTTTACCAGCAGCAGCAACAATAAAGGTAAGATAAACAAACCCGCTAACGACAAAAATATAAGTGCTGCCATTACCCGGTAAAGCCGGGATCTTGGCCTTGGTTTAAAGGCAGAAACAGGTTTCATATATACAGATAAATAGGTTTACCGGGGCTGGTGTATGTTAAACGGCTAATTTGCCGCATTTGTTTCTTACCAACAATCAAAAGTTATCAACTTGTTAAACAATGTTAAACAAAATGGTTGTTTACATACCAGCAGTTAATTTTACAGTGTATGAAATACCTGTTGGTGCTGATATGTTTAACGGTTTCCACGAATATTAAAAGCCAGACCCTTACAGGACGGCTGATTGACCAGGAAACACGTTTACCACTAAAATATATTTTTGTTACCTCGTCGTTGGGTGGTGAATTCACAGACGAGGGCGGTAACTTCACGGTCAAAGTACGTAACTTTTCTGATACAGTACATATAAATACGATGGGTTATGAAAGTTTTAATCTACCAGCCGTGCTATGGGGTAATTTCAGGAGGGTAATACAACTTAAGCCTAAGCCTATTGGCCTGAACGAAGTAAAAATAATGGCAAAGCGTAACTACTTTAAAGATTCGGTAAGCTTGCGAAGGGAGTTTGCCAAACAATTTGGCTACGCGGGCCCAAAGTTGACGGATGTATTAAGGCCTACAAGCAGCAATGTGCCCTTCGCCTTTGCAACGGTTGATCTGCTGAGCTTATTTGGAGCGCTTACAAAAAATAAAAACGCGCAAAGCAGGTTACAAAAGCAATTGCTGAAAGATGAACAGGCCAGGCATATCGACAGGCGTTTTAACCAAAGCATGGTAACCCGTATTACCAACCTGCAGGGTGACTCACTTGAGAATTTCCTTTCCGGGTACCGGCCTTCATCGGCGCTGCTGGACAAGCTAAGCGACTATGATCTCATCCTTTACGTACGCAAAAGCGCGGCAGAATTCCGCTCCGGCAAAAGGAAAAATCAGGAAAATATTTTTACTAAAAATAACTGATTGGATTCCCGTCTTCAGACCCTAAAAAAATGTGGTTTTTGCAGATTTTTGTCTGTATAACAAGCTAAAAACTGCGTTATTTAACGGCTTTTCAGGTTTTAGCAATTTCAGGTGGGCAAAACTCTTTCTCGCTTTTTGCAACTACAATGGTAGCAATACCGTTGCCGATGACATTGGTGATTGCCCGTGCCTCGGACATGAAACGGTCTACCCCGAGGAGTATGGCCACGCCTTCAACCGGTATCACTTTTATAGCTGCTAAGGTTGATGTCAGCACTATAAAACCACTCCCGGTAACACCAGCAGCCCCTTTTGAGGTTACCATCAGTATACCAATTATGGTAAGCTGCTGTGCCAGAGAGAGGTCTATCCTGAACACCTGAGCCAGGAATATTGCCGACATAGAAAGGTAAATGGTGGTGCCATCCAGATTGAAAGAATACCCGGCAGGTATAACCAACCCCACAACGGACCTTGAACAGCCAAATTTCTCCAGTTTTTCCATCATTCCCGGCAGCGCGGACTCAGATGATGAGGTGCCCAGGACGATAAGTATTTCCTCCTTAATGTGCTTTAAATAAGACCATAGGCTGAATTTGTACAGATAACAGATGATGTTCAGCACCACAAAAATGAACAGCAGCATAGTGACGTAAACGGATGCCATGAGTAATGCCAGGGGCTTTAAAGTAGCTAATCCGTAAGTACTTATGGTGTACGCCATCCCGCCGAAAGCGCCAATGGGTGCTACCCGCATTACTATCTTCATGATGTTGAAGAATACCTTGGAAAGCTTGTCAAACGTACTGATAACTAACTGACCAGCAGTACCCATCTTGCTCAAACCAAAGCCGAACAGAATAGCAAAAAACAGTATTTGCAAGATGTCACCTTCGGCAAAGGCTTTAAAAAGATTACCGGGTACTATGTGGGCGAAAAACTCGCCCCATTTCATCTCGGCGGCCGCTTTTTCATAGCCGGCCAACTTTGCGGCGTCTACAGTATGATGAGTGTTTATGAAGTTTGCTCCGGGTTTGATAATATTTGCAACAGTTACCCCTATCACCAGTGCAAGTGTGGTGACTAACTCAAAGTACAACAGCGCCTTACCACCTACACGACCCACCTTTTTAACATCGTTCATACCGGCTATGCCAAGCACAATGGTGAAGAAGATTATAGGTGCAATCAGCATGGTAATCAGGCTAATAAAGGTTTTACTGATCAGTTGCGCTGTAGGGCCAATATCAGGTACAAACAACCCGGCCAGTATACCAAGCACAATAGCCAGAAGTACCTGAAAGGTAAGATTACCAAAGATGCGTTTCATGTAAAACAAGTATACGACTTTGCTATTGCATAGCACCCAAATGAGTGAAATTGCAAGCAAAAACCACACTTAATCGCACTAAAAAGATTGGTAAAGACCAGCGTAGAATTAAATTTTACCGGTTATGCCGTTGTACATCATCTGGGCAGCCAATACAGTAACCACAACGGCAAATACCCAGCGAAGCCAGCCTGATGATTTAGTATGCACCAATATTTTTGATCCGCTCAGGGCACCCAATAGTACACCGATAACCACAGGCATAGACAAGCCAGGGTCTATATAACCTCTTTGCAAATAAACTACCGCACTGGCTGCAGCAGTTACACCTATCATGAAATTGCTGGTAGTAGTAGATACCTTAAAGGGTATTTTCATGATGGTATCCATGGCAATTACCTTTAGTGCGCCCGACCCGATGCCGAGCAACCCGGAGATTACACCGGCAAACAACATCATGAAAAAACCACCGCCTACCCGCGTAACACCATATTTAACATCGGTTCCGCTTCCGTTGGGATAACTGCCATAGAGCTTAAGCTTTTCCGCCAGGAAACTTGGCTTTTCAGTAACGCTTTCCGCTTTTTTACGGAGCGACATGATTGCAGAAAAGGTAAGTATCACACCAAATAAAATGGCAATGTATTGAGTTGGTACATAAACAGCCAGCAAAGCACCGGCAAGGGCGCCAATGGTAGTGGCAATCTCCAGGAACATGCCCAGTCGTATATTGGTTATCCCTTCTTTAACATAAGCCGCGGCCGAACCTGATGACGTTGCAATTACCGACACCAGCGAAGCCCCTATAGCATAGTGAATATCAACCTTCAATAGAAGAGTAAGCAACGGTATGATCACCACCCCTCCACCAAGCCCGGTTAGCGAACCCAACAAACCTGCCACGTAGGAGCCAATTAAAATGATAAGCGTGAATAGAATTACCGACATCCGGAGGTATAATGGTGAACGGCGTAAAAGTAAGATAAGTTTTTTAGATTAGACTTCAAACAGGTTAAACTGTAATATCTTTGAAGCGCTTATGGGTTACAAGAGTTTACAAGCCTGCATCGCCGATCTCGAAAAACACGGACACCTTATCCGCATAAAGGAAGAGGTAGACCCGCATTTGCAAATGGCCGCTATCCACCTCCGCGTGTACGAACATGAGGGGCCTGCCATATTGTTTGAAAATGTAAAAGGGAGTAAATTCCAGGCGCTCTCTAATCTTTTCGGCACTTTGGAACGCTCGAAATTTATCTTCAGGGATACGCTCGAGAAGATACAAACACTCGTGGATATCAAGAACGATCCTATAAAGGCTGTCCGAAATCCATTTAAATACGCTAATACTGCACTTACAGCAATATCTGCGTTGCCGTTAAAACTGAGTAGCAGCACCATCCGCAATTTCGAACGTACAACAATAAGCGAGTTGCCACAGGTGGTTAACTGGCCTATGGACGGCGGACCATTCGTAACTATGCCGCAGGTGTATACCGAAGACATCGATAAGCCGGGTATCATGAATGCTAACCTTGGCATGTACCGCATACAATTCGGCGGGAACGATTACGTGCAGGATAAAGAAATAGGGCTCCATTATCAGCTTCACCGGGGTATCGGCGTGCATCAAACCAAGGCAAATGCAAAAGGCCAACCATTAAAGGTGAGCATTTTTGTAGGTGGGCCTCCTTCTCATCCGGTAGCTGCCGTGATGCCTCTTCCTGAAGGTCTTTCGGAAATGACGTTTGCGGGAGCCTTGGGTAACCGCAGGTTCAGGTACTTTTATGATAACGAAGGCTTCTGCATATCTGCCGACGCCGATTTTGTGATCACCGGAACGGTTATGCCGATGGAAAATAAACCGGAAGGTCCATTTGGCGACCACCTGGGCTACTATAGCCTTAAACATCCCTTCCCGCTAATGAAGGTGCATAATGTTTATCACCGTAAAGATGCGGTATGGTCGTTCACCGTAGTGGGCCGCCCTCCACAGGAGGATACCAGTTTTGGCGCGCTTATACATGAAATTACCGGCAGTGCATTACCAAAAGAAATTCCAGGCCTGCACGCTGTTAACGCGGTTGACGCGGCTGGTGTACATCCACTGCTGTTTGCCATCGGCAGCGAACGTTACACTCCTTATGTAAGCGGACGGCAACCTCAGGAGATTATAACCATTGCTAATCATATCCTTGGCAAGGGACAGCTAAGCCTGGCCAAATACTTGTTTATAGCAGCTAAGGAAGATGATCCTGCATTGAATGTAAATGATATAGAAGGCTTTTTAAAGCATATTCTGCAGCGGATAGACCTGACCCGCGACCTGCATTTCCATACCCGTACCACTATTGACACCCTCGACTATAGCGGCGACGGGCTTAACAGCGGTAGCAAGGTAGCCATTACCGTTGCCGGTGAGATAAAACGGGAATTATGGAATGAATTGCCGACAACCTTTAATTTGCCACGACCTTTTACAGCATACAAAATGGCCATGCCTGGCGTATTGGCTGTTGAGCTTCCAAAAAATATAAGGAGCAGCGATATGGAGCTGATGCTGGAGATTTTACAGGAACATTTAGGCAAAGCAGAACTAAACGGGCTACTGCTGATTGTGTTATGTGATGATGCTGCATTTACTGCTCAAAATATAAACAACCTGGTATGGGTAACCTTCACCCGCAGCAATCCATCACATGATATATACGGCATCAACAGTTTTACCGAACACAAGCACTGGGGCTGTCGCGGTCCGCTTATTATTGATGCACGGATAAAGCCGCACCATGCGCCTGTGCTGGAACGCGATCCTGCTACCGAAAAGCTAGTGGATGAAATGGGTAAAAAAGGTGGCGCATTACACGGCATTATATAAAATCAGCCCGTATTATTCCTCCTGCTTAAAAGCTCTAGTTCAGGCTGTCGGCATCACTTAGTAATCAACTAAATTATTATCTTAGCGTCCTTTTAAATAATTGGTAGATGAACATATTTTACGGAACGGGGGTGGCCATAGTAACCCCTTTTCAGGCTGATGGGCGAGTTGATTTTGATGCCTTGGGCAGGATTATCGAACACCTTATTAGCGGCGGAGTGGAGTACATAGTATCGTTGGGTACTACAGGTGAGAGCGCTACTTTAAGCAAGGACGAAAAGAAGCAGGTGTGGGAGTTCACAGCCAAAACCGTAAATAAACGCGTTGCACTTGTGGCCGGCATTGGCGGCAATAATACAGCAGAAACTGTTGCCGAGTTTAAAGCGTTCAACATTGACGGCTATGATGCAATTTTGTCTGCCAGTCCGCACTATAACAAACCTACGCAAGAAGGTATATATCAGCATTACAAGGCTTTAGCGGAAGTTTCTCCGCTGCCCATTATACTTTATAATGTACCAAGCCGTACCGGGAGCAGTGTATCTGCCGAAACTACTGTTAGGCTTGCGAAAGATTTTAAAAACATTATTGCCATTAAGGAAGCATCCGGGAATTTCGATCTGCTGAACCAACTGATGAGGGACAAACCAGAAGACTTTTTAGTGATCTCCGGTGATGACCCTATCACGCTGCAGATGATGGCGATGGGCGCTGTTGGTGTAATATCAGTAACCGGCAATGCCTTGCCAAATAAGGTTTCAAGCATGGTTCGTACTTGTTTAACGGGTGACTATAAGGCTGCACATGCTGCACATTACGACCTTATTGAATTTACCCGGCTGATGTTTACTGAAGGAAGCCCTGCAGGTGTAAAGTCCGCTTTAAAAACGCTTGGCATTGCCGGCGACACTGTACGCCTGCCCCTGGTTGGTGTTAGCGACACAACTGCTCAAAACATCAAAAAACAAATTGAACTTATAGGTTAATACCAATTGCTAATAACAAAACAAAAAACCCGGCTTGGTTAGACCGGGTTTTTTGTTATTGAAGTAAACGATGTTGCTTCGGAATAATTACGCTTGGTTTTTAGACTCTTGTATTTCAAGACGGATAGCCTGAGCTAAGTTTTTAAGATCCTGCATGCCTTTACGAACACGTGTACCAGCAGCGCTGTTTCCCTTGTTATAAAATTTGTCGGCATCGGCTTCTAGGGATGCAACCAGTTCTTTTACTTCAGTAAATTTTTTCATTGTGAAACTCCTTTAAATTTTGAGGTTTATTGTTTTAATTAAAGCTAATCTAAAGGCTTTTTTGTTAAATAAAAATTTTTCGACCACAAAAATAGTGGCTTTAAAGTGGTTTTTATCAACATTTTCCGCGGTTGGGAGACTCAGATTGTAACTGCAATTTAAGATACAAATCCTATATACTTAAATATACCTCAAGCGACTTTACAAATATTAAATCATGAGAAAATATATTTACTTAAGGTTGCAAATAAAACTTATAAGCATTTTATTACCGCACAAGCAACAAAAAAGCCGTGCAACAATGCACGGCTAAACTTTTAATATTTAAGACTAACTTAATTGCAAGTTATGCAATTGCCATCTTGTTTTCTCTGTAAGAACCGGCCTTAAGCTTGCCTGCAACCTCGCTAAAAGCGCTGAGGGTGCGTTCTACATCTTCCAGGGTATGCATTGCTGTAGGTATCAGGCGCAGTTCTATAAGCCCTTTAGGTATTACCGGGTAAACTACTATAGAGCAAAATATGCTGTAGTTTTCACGCAGGTCCATTGTTAGGCTGGTAGCTTCGTTGAGGTCGCCCTTAAGGAACACCGGCGTAACCATCGTATCAGTTATACCAATATCAAAGCCATGTTCTACCAGTCCATTCTGTAAAGCTTTCGCAATCTCCCACAACTTTTCTCGAAGTTCGGGTTTTGATTTTAACAGCTCAAAACGCTTCTTCAATCCAAGCACCATGGGCATTGGCAAAGCCTTCGCAAATGTTTGCGAACGCATGTTGTAGCGTAAATAGTTGATGATCTCCTGGTCAGATGCTACAAAAGCACCTATGCCCGCCATTGATTTTGCAAAGGTGCCGAAGTACACATCCACACCTTCAATACAATCCTGTGCTTCGTGAGTGCCTGCACCCGTTGCGCCCATAGTGCCAAAACCATGCGCGTCATCAATCAGCAATCGGAAATTGTATTTATCTTTTAACTTAATGATCTCCTGTAACTTGCCCATTGCTCCGGACATGCCAAATACACCTTCGGTAATTACCAGGATAGCACCCCCGGTTTGTTCAACCAACTTAGTTGCCCGCTCCAACTGCTTTTCACAGCTCTGTATATCGTTATGCTGATAAACAAAACGTTTACCCATGTGCAACCTTACACCGTCAATAATGCAGGCGTGAGATTCGCCATCATATACAATAACGTCGTTACGGTCAACAAGAGCATCTATAATAGACACCATTCCCTGGTAACCGTAATTCAACAAAAATGCTGCGTCTTTGCCCACAAATTCAGCCAAGCCATTTTCCAGTTCCTCGTGGTGCCTGGTGTTGCCAGACATCATTCGGGCACCCATAGGGTATGCCATGCCATAGTCTGCAGCAGCCTGCGCATCTGCCTCACGTACCTCCGGATGGTTGGCTAACCCGAGATAGTTATTTAAGCTCCAAACCAGGTGCTCTTTGCCATTAAACATCATGTGCGGATGTATCTCTCCCTCCAGCCGCGGAAACGAAAAGTAACCGTGCGACCATTTCTGATGCTGCCCTATTGGGCCACCCATAGTTTTGTTTATTTTTTCAAAAAGATCCAAAATGATGTTCCCTTAAAAATGATTAATGTGCAAATATAACCCTTACAACGGGCGTTCTCAAACGTTATTACTTTTTATAATAGTTTATAACCAAACACGATTGCCTTTATAACAAAAAAGGGGGCACGAAAACGCGCCCCCATAATTTATAGATTGTAGCCCATGGCAACAGACTAATCTACATTATCGTGCAGGAACGAATTATTGTTCTTGATTTCTGTTTTGCCGTCACTATCAGGCATCAGCGAAAAACGGGATACCTGGCTCTCGTCGCTTGCTGGTGTTTGCTGCAAAGCAACTTCTTTACGCTTGTAGGCTGGCACATTTTCCAGTTCCTGTATGTTTCCATTACGCAGTTTCATGCTCAGATCTTTTAAACGCATGATACGTTCACGCGACCTGCGAAGCTGCTCTTCTATTGATTCATCTGTTTTATTTTCGTCAGCACCAACAACAGGTTCTGGCTCTGGCTCTGGTTCCGGCTGCTTTGGCTCTGCAACAGGTGCAAAGTTCATTACAGTTTCGGTTACCTTAAAGGTAAATCCGCTTTCTTCCGGCTCCTCTTCAACAGGTGCCTCCTCTTCCGTAAGGTTAAACCTGATTACTTCATTCTGGTCAGCTTTGTCCTGCTCTTCTGCTTTTGCAAACAGGTCCAACAGCGCAGTTTGCTTAGGCATCTCCTTTTTGATAAAAGGTTGATCCATTGCATCTGCTTCAACTTTTACCGGGTTGATGAACTCGTTCACCGGTTTAACCAGCGGTGCGTTCTCAGGTATAAGCATAGAGACTACTTTTTTATTGCTGTGCTCTTTATCTCGCTCATCCTTAGTTTGGAAACCAGTAGCAATAATAGTTACAGAAAGATGGTCACCCATGTTCTCGTCCTTACAGTTACCCCATATCAGGTCGGCGGCTAAACCGGCTTCTTCCTGTATATAGTCGGTGATTACTGTAACTTCGTCCATAGTTACTTCTTTCTCACCAGAGCTGATGTTCAGCAATATGTAGCGGGCACCTTCAATTTCGTTATCTTTTAATAACGGAGATGAAAGCGCACCTTCTACAGCTTTAAGCGCGCGGTTCTCACCTTCGGCGCTACAGCTACCCATTATACAAACACCGCTATCTTTCATTACGGTGCGCACATCCTTAAAGTCAACGTTTATATAGCCTGGCAGCGTAATGATCTCGGCAATGCCTTTTGCGGCAGTGGTCAAGATATCATCAGCTTGTGCAAACGCAGAGCTCATGGTAAGGTTACCAAATATCTGGCGCAGGCGATCGTTTGATATCACCAGGAACGAATCGACGTATTTACGCAGTTCTTCCATACCTTCTTCGGCCTGCATACGGCGACGTTTACCTTCAAAGGAGAACGGCGTAGTTATAATGCCTACTGTAAGTATATCCAGTTCGCGCGCAGCCTTTGCTATGATAGGGCTTGCGCCTGTACCGGTACCACCACCCATACCTGCTGTGATGAACAGCATTTTGGTGTTGGAGCCCAGCATCAGCTTTATATCATCAATATTTTCTATAGCCGAATTTTTGCCCACTTCCGGTATCGAGCCAGCGCCCATACCTTCTGTTAAACTCGCACCCAGCTGCACCTTGTTTGGTATTGGGCTAAGCTCCAGCGCCTGGGCATCGGTATTACAAATAATAAAGTCGACACCCTTAATGCCTTGCCTGTACATGTGGTTTACTGCGTTCCCGCCACCACCGCCAACACCAATAACTTTGATGATTGCCGATTTTTCCTTTAACATCTCAAACTGCATAATCCTTGTTTTTCAGCTATTTGTGGTTTGATGATTTGATAGATTTTCTTATCGTAATATTAGGATATTTTCCACATGGTTTATCCACATTTGTGCATATGTGGATAATTTAATTATTGTGAATAAATATTAACCTGTCCTACTTCAGGAAATCTTCGTCCTTGATATCATCCTTTATAAACTTCTTTCCCGACTCTAATATTTTACCCAGCAGGCCAAATTTACGGTCATCGGTGTACTTGGCTTTTTCTATTTTGGCGGCAACTGGTGCTGTTTGTACAACACCATCGTACTCCATCTTTTGTATGCCCTTAATTAATAAGCCTATACCTGTAGCAAACGTAGGGCTTTGCAGCTCTTCGTAAATTGTCTTAGGCAATACCTCGTTTTTAGCAAGGTGCTCGTTAGGGTATCCAATGCGACAGTCGAGGCCGGTTACATACTCAATTAATTGAGTAAGGTGCTTTAACTGCGCACCACCGCCGGTTACCACAATACCGCCGATCAGCTTCTTTTCGTAACCTGAAGATTTGATCTCATAGTATACATGTTCTATAATCTCTTCCATGCGTGCCTGTATTACAAACGCCAGGTTCTTCACAGATATTTCCTTTGGTTCTCGGCCGCGTAATCCCGGTACGCATACAATTTCGTTTTCTTTATTCTCTTCTGCCAATGCCGAACCGAACCTTACCTTCAACTGCTCAGCTATATTGCGCATTACAGAGCACCCCTCACGAATATCTTCCGTTACGCTGTTACCGCCAAATGGTATAACTGCAGTATGGCGAATGATACCTTCGTGAAAAATAGCAACGTCTGTTGTACCACCGCCGATATCCACCAATACTACCCCGGCTTCCTTCTCTTCATCACTTAATACCGACTCTGATGAGGCTAACGGCTCCAGTATAAGCTCCTGGCTTTCCAGCCCGGCTTTGTTAACACATTTTACTATGTTTTTTATAGCGGTAACCTGGCCGGAAATAATGTGGAAGTTAGCTTCCAAACGTACACCTGCCATACCGATAGGGTCCTTAACACCCGGTTCGTTATCTACTGTAAACTCCTGCGGCAGCACATGGATGATCTCTTCACCCGGAGGCATTACCAGGTTATACATATCTTCTACCAGCTTATCTATATCCTTACGGCCAATCTCTGTGTTAAGGTCCTTACGTGTGATAAGGCCGCGGTGCTGCAAACTTTTAATATGCTGACCAGCTATACCAACGTTTACTATACGTACCTCTACATTTGATTGTGTACCCGCCACATCTACTGCCTGCGTAATGCCCTGCACGGTTTTGTCGATGTTCGACACCATCCCGCGTGTAACACCTGCCGATTCGGCTTTGCCAATTCCTAATACCTCAATTTTGCCGTTTTTGCTGCGGCGGCCAACAATTGCGCAGATCTTGGTGGTGCCAATATCCAGCCCAACTACAATTGGCGAACTCTTTTCCTGTGTCGAACTCTTGTCCATATAAATAAGATTTTAAGTAGATGTCTTTTTTGTTGTCTTCTTCGCGCCTTGCTTTACTGCTTTGGCAACTGCCGGCTTTGCAGACGGTTTAGTAGCTTTAGCTTTTTCGGGCTGCTTTTTAGCTGCGGCTTTAACAACCGCTGGTTTAGTTACTTTAGCTACTGGTTTACTATTGCTTGTTGTGGTAGCTGATACTTTGCGTACCACAGGTTTACTTTCCGCAGCTTGCTTTTTCACTTCTGGTTTGGCAACATTACTACTAACCGGGGCCACTGTAACCGAATCTGTTGACGCAGCACTGCCAGCCATTACATTGCGTATAGAATCGGCAGTGGCTTTACGCGCCGCTTCTTTCTTCGCCATTGCTAACGAGTCCAGCAAGGTTTGGTTTTTTACGCCAATCACCTGGTTGGTATATTTAATATTGATCTGCTTATAAGCATCCCACCCTACCAACGGTACCGCTTGTTTGTAAAACGCTTTCAGATTATTAAAACGAACATCGAGCGAATCGGCATTGCCCAGTAATATGCGCTGGTTACCCACTCTTGGCACTAATTCTATTTCGTGATCCTGGTTAACGTATATCTGTGCTATTTGTGCGTCCCAAAGTGAATCTTTTCTGATGAAATCTGCAGTAGCAAATATCTGCTTGGCCAAACCGGTATGCAACGAATCAACCTTGTTGGCAAACAGCTCGTCTATGTACCCGTTAGCAGCAATTACACGTGCTGTAAAGCTTTGCGATAATGGCATTTTTAACCCATGTTGGTCTATATAAAAATCCTGATCAAACCGGTTCATTACGCGCAGTATTGGCTGGCGCTGGCTAACTTCTACCTGTATCACCCCATCCATATCCACGTATACTTTAGCAAACTCCACAAAAGGATTATTCTTAAGCCTTTCCTCTAACGCATGGATATCTATTGCTTCTATACGGCGGCCTATCAGCGTATGACTGTCCATCTCCAGAATATTGTCTACCTCCTGCCTGTCTATAAAGTAATGACTGCCGGGTATATATACCTTAATGGCCTTGCACACCACTTCAGATTTTTTTACCTCAATGAAACTCATAAGCACCACCAAGCCGGCTAAGCTGATAGTCCAGCCCAAGCCAATAAGCAGTGGTTTCCAAATGCGTTTCTTAAACATTTTCCAATACGTTTTTGAGCGGTTGAACAAGCTGGTCTATATCGCCTGCTCCTACGGTTAAAAGTAGCTCAGGTTTCTCAAACCGCACAATATCAACTGCTTCTTGTTTTCCACATTTCCGTTTAGCCGGCAATTTCATCCTGTCCAGCAACATATCACTGGTTACACTTGGTATGGGCAACTCCCTTGCAGGATAAATATCAAGTAACAGTAACTCATCCGCCATATCCAGCACCTCAGCAAAGCCATCGGCAAAATCACGCGTCCGGCTGAACAGGTGTGGCTGGAAAATCACCGTAAGTTTCTTTTGCGGGAACAGCTTTTTTACAGAAGATATAGCAGCTCTTAACTCTTCAGGATGATGTGCGTAATCATCTATATAAATGTGCTTTTCGGTTCTAACTATATATTCAAACCTGCGCTTAATGCCTTTAAATGACCCTAGAGCCAGTTTGATCGCATCAGCAGAAATATCTAACCTTAATGTAGCAGCTATAGCGGCTACGGCATTTTCTACGTTATGAATTCCGGCTATGCCCATCTTAATATTAGGGATGGAAACGACTGCACTGTTAAAATCAAAGTAAAAGCTGCCGTTCTCAATCCGGATGTTGGTTCCGTTAGCATCAGCATTTGTCTCAATGCCATAGGTATAGCCGCCATCCAGTGGTAAGCCTTTTTTACGGATGAGCACGCCACGCTCTTTAATCTGCGAAGCAAACAACCTGAACGACTCCTCCAATTGCGAATGATCTCCATAGATATCAAGGTGATCGGCATCCATTGAGGTGATCACTGCAGTATCGGGGTTGAGCGTAAGGAACGATCTATCGTACTCATCAGCTTCAACCACCACGATATCGTTATTACCGTACAGCACATTGGTATTGTAGTTGGATGATATACCTCCAAGAAATGCGGAACAATCCTTTCCGGAGTCTTTCAAAATATGGGCGATCATGCCCGATGTGGTTGTTTTACCATGGGTACCCGCAACCGCAATAGTGAACATCCCACGGCTGATAATGCCCAACACTTGAGAACGTTTCTGAAGATCGAAACCATTATTTCGGAAATAGTTTAGTATTGTCGAATCCTTAGGGATAGCAGGTGTAAAAATTATGAGGGTGCCATCGCAGGGCTTTTGGAAACTCATTGGTATCCAATCTGCCCTGTCTTCAAATATCACCCGTATTCCTTCGTTATGCAGCGCATCCGTCAGCGGGGTACTTGTTTTATCATATCCGCATACAACTGCACCCAAATGATGAAAATAGCGCGCAAGGCCACTCATGCCTATGCCGCCAATCCCTACCAGGTACACACGTTGTATGTTCTTTAATTCCATTTTGCTCTTTTAAAAAGGGCTACCCCCGCAACCGCGGAGGTTAGCCAGATTCAATTGTTGTTTGTTATTTGGATAACTTCTTTCGCAATTACATCATCAGCATCCGGCATAGCCAGCTTACCTATGTTATCGCTTAATTTCTTTTGCAAATCTTTATCGTTTAAAAGTTCAATTGCCTTGTCAATTAGTTGTGCTTCGGCATCGCGGTCGGCCACAAATATGGATGCGTTCTCGTGTACCAATGCAAGTGCGTTCTTGGTTTGATGGTCTTCCGACACATTTGGCGATGGCACCAGTATCACCGGTTTTTTTATAACACAAAGCTCTGCAATGGTACCAGCTCCTGCACGGGAAATAATTACATCAGCCGCGGCATAAGCCAGGTCCATACGGTTTAAAAACTCTACTACAGCTATGTTTGGGTGGATGTCTCTACCCAATTGTTCTAGTATGCTTTTATAATAGAACTTTCCCGTTTGCCAAATAACCTGCACATCGGCATTAACAATCTTGTCCAGTGCGGCTAGTACACTACTATTTAGGGTACGCGCACCAAGGCTTCCGCCGGTAATTAGTATGGTCTTTTTCAGGTTTGATAGCTTATATAGCTCCAATCCCTCCGTATGCTTACCGTCAATGTTAACGGAGTCCTTACGAATAGGGTTACCTGTTTTAATGATTCTTTCGGCAGGGAAAAACTTATCCATGCCGTCAAACGCAACACATATCTTTTTAGCTTTCTTGCCTAACCATTTATTAGTAATTCCAGCATATGAGTTCTGCTCCTGGATAAGGGTTGGTACTCCCATTACTGATGCAGCATATAACAGCGGACCTGATGCATACCCCCCAACTCCTACGCAAGCATCAGGCTTAAATTCCTTAATAATCTTTACTGCCTTAAGTACGCTTCCAACAAGCTTTATCGGAAACATAATGTTCTTGAGTATAGATTTACGCTGAATACCCTGTATATCTAAACCTATGATCTTGTAACCTGCAGCCGGTACTTTTTCCATCTCCATACGGCCGGTTGCGCCTACAAACAATATCTCCGTGGCTGGGTCAATCCTTTTTAACGCATTGGCGATAGAAATAGCCGGGAAGATATGGCCGCCGGTACCACCACCGCTAATGATAACACGCAGCGCAGCATCCCTTCCGGTTGTGGAGAGATTTTGATTGCTATTGTTACTGCCTTGTGTTTTCATCTATTACTCGTATCTTCTAAATTAATTTGTATTCGTTTAGAACCGGGACATTATGCCTCCCGTATTTCTCCTACAACAACTTTCCTTGGTTCATCAATATCCCTGCTCACTGACAGGATGATGCCGAACGCCACACTTGTGAACAATATGGATGTACCACCCATACTAACCAATGGCAATGGCACGCCAGTTACCGGACCTAAACCTACAGCTACAGCCATGTTAGCAAAAGCCTGAATGGTCAAGCTAAAACTTAAACCCGCCGCCAGCAATGCACCGAAAGCCTTAGGAGCTTTTGTTACGATCTTGATACACCTATATAGTAAAAATAGGTAAATACCCACCAGCATAAAGCCGCCAATCAATCCATATTCCTCAACAATGGTTGCGTATATAAAATCGGAATATGGGTGCGGAAGGTAGTTACGCTCGGTACTGTTACCCGGGCCTTTACCAACAAAGCCTCCGGTAGCAATAGCTATTTTAGAGTGATCGCTCTGGAATGACTTATCCGGATTGGCTTTTTCGGGATGCATAAAGGCTTGAATACGCGACACATAAGTAGCGCGCCTTGGGCCCAAAAATATCACCCCGGCAAGCAGCACCATACCCGCAAGGCACACTACAGATATTTGTTTGATACTAATACGGCCTATAATTAACAGCAGTATACTTACACCAAACAGCATGAGTGCCGTTGATAAATTTGCAAGTGCAATAAGTATAAATACGAGGCATACCGACCCCATGATAGGGATGAATGATTGTTTTACATCCTTTATGTTTTCCTGCTTACGCGACAGGGTACGCGCCAGGTAAGTTATCAATGCCAGTTTAGCCAAATCGGAGGTTTGGAAGGTTAGGCCCGTGCCCGGTATGGCTATCCAACGGCTTGCATCGTTCACATGGCTACCAAATACAAGCGTATAAAGTAATAGTGGTATGGTAATGATCATTAACAGTTTGGATATCCCCGCATACCAACGATAATCCAATCGGTGCGAAATATACATCAGCGCCAAACCACCAAACAACATAAACATATGTTTCATGAGGTAAGACTCGGCACCTGTATTGTGCTTATAAGCAATGGTGCCGGTTGAGCTATACACCGCCAGCAGAGATATTAACGATAGCAGTATGACTATAAGCCATATCCACCTGTCGCCTTTTACATTTTTTAATATCTGATCCATCCCTTTGTTAATTGACTAATGTTATCTGATTACAGCTCTTTAACTGCTTCTTTAAACTGCTTGCCCCTGTCTTCGTAGTTTTTGAACAAATCAAAACTCGCGCATGCTGGTGACAGCAGAACAGTATCCCCTTTAGCTGCCAGATGATAAGCCACCTGCGCTGCTTCAGATGCAGATGATGTATTTACAATAACTTCTACGTCATCCTCAAAAGCATCATGAATACGCTTATTGTCTTTACCAAGGCATACGATGGCTTTTACCTTTTGCTTTACTAAGTCGCGCAGCATACCGTAGTCATTACCTTTGTCAACGCCTCCCAAAATTAGTACAACATCAGTGGTCATGCTTTCCAGTGCGTACCAGGTGCTGTTTACATTGGTGGCTTTACTATCATTGATAAAGCTGATGCCTGATATTTTAGCCACAAACTCCAGCCTGTGTTCAATGCTGTGGAAATTGCCCATGCTCTCTCTAATCGTCTCGTTGCGCAACTCCAGTACTTTAGCAACAATGCCCGAAGCCATTGAGTTGTAAAGGTTGTGCTTTCCCTGCAGGGCCAGTTCGGTAATCGACATTTGAAAATGTTGTTGATGTAGATTTATGACAATATTGTCGTTTTCGAGATATGCTCCCGTTTCTATTTTCTTGGTTATTGAGAAGGGCAACTGCTCTGCAGCTATTTGTTTCCCCTCCATTACTTTAATTGTTTCAGCATCGTCTGCACAATAGATGTAAGCATCTTCGGCAGTTTGGTTTTGCGTTATCCTGAATTTGGATGCTGCATAGTTCTCCAGCTTGTAGTCGTAACGGTCCAGGTGATCGGGCGTGATATTCAACAACACCGCTATGTTAGCCCTGAACTTATACATATTGTCCAGCATAAAGCTGCTTATTTCCAGTACGTAGTGATCGTAAGCTTCAGTAGCTACCTGGTAAGCAAAGCTTTTTCCTATGTTACCTGCCAAACCAACATTCAATCCAGCGTTCTTAAGAATGTGGTAGACCAGGCTGGTAGTTGTTGTTTTACCATTGGAGCCTGTGATGCAAATCATCTTCGCATCTGTGTAGCGACCTGCGAATTCTATCTCGGAGATCACCGGCGTATTCTGTGCCAGTAACTGCTTAACTATAGGCGCTTTGTCTGGTATACCAGGGCTTTTTACCACTTCAAGTGCATTCAATATCAACTCTTGAGTATGGCCGTTCTCCTCAAAATCAATAGCCCAGTCCTGCAGTTGTTTCTTGTAATTATCTGCAATTGAACCAAAATCAGAAACAAACACTTCGTAACCTTTCTGTTGAGCAAGGTATGCAGCACCAACACCACTCTCGCCTGCGCCGAGAATGGCAATTCTTGCTCCGTTCGCCTTTTTTTGGGCGAAATCCTGATGAGCTGAACTGGTTGGTTGTGTAGACATTGTTTCGTATTCTATCTGATGCTATATTCTTTGCTACCCACTCGGTCGACTATCTATCTTAATTTCAATGTTATCACGGTAATTATGGCCAGCATAATACAAATGATGTAAAAGCGGGTAACGATCTTAGACTCGTGAAAGCCTTTCTTCTGATAATGGTGATGCAGCGGCGCCATCAGGAAAACACGACGGCCTTCACCAAAGCGCTTTTTGGTCCACTTGAACCACCCAACCTGTATCATTACCGAAAAATTCTCTACTACAAAAATTCCACAAAGCACCGGTATTAAAAGCTCCTTACGTATCATAATAGCGAAAACCGCTATTATCCCGCCTATCGCCAGACTGCCCGTGTCGCCCATGAAAACCTGTGCGGGGTAAGAGTTGTACCACAAGAAGCCTACACACGCACCTACAAACGCGCCTGCAAATATTACAAGCTCTGCAGAGTTTGGTATGTACATAATGTTCAGGTAATCGGCTATAAGTGTATTACCCGATACGTATGCAAGTATGGCTAATGTAAGTCCGATGATAGCCGATGTACCCGTCGCTAAACCGTCTATACCGTCCGTAATGTTAGCGCCATTAGATATAAAGGTGATGATGATTATGGTAAAAAACATAAATACTACCAGTGCATAATGCTCGTAACCCTTACCCAAAAACTTAAGCACCTTTCCATAATCAAACTCATTATTTTTATAGAAAGGCATTGTTGTTTTGGTAGACTTGATGTCCTGTGTATATACAGGTTTATCGCCCCGCATATGGAAACGAACAGGAACATCATACTTCACCGGTAACTGCACTTCCTGGCGGATGAGGATATTGCTGTTGAAATACATTGTAAACCCGATAAACAGTGCAAGACCAACCTGACCTGTTATTTTAAACCGACCTGCTAACCCTTCTTTGTTCTTTTTAAAAACTTTTATGTAATCATCCAAAAAGCCAATTGCACCCAGCCAGACGGTAGTAACCAGCATCATGATGATGTAGATGTTATCCAGCTGTGCAAAAAGCAAAGTTGGTATCAGTATGCCCAAAAGGATGATAACACCACCCATTGTTGGTGTGCCGGATTTTTGCATCTGGCCTTCCAACCCAAGGTTGCGCACTGTTTCACCAACCTGTTTAAAGCGCAAATAGTCAATCAACCTTCTGCCATAAACAGTAGTAACCAACAAGGAAACAATAACAGCCATTGCCATACGGAACGTGAGATATTGAAATACCCCTGCACCCGGAATACTGTAGTTTTTGTTTAAGTAGTTAAACAGGTAATATAGCATTGGCTAATTTGCTATGCAGATGCGCCAAGCGCATCTTGCAGATCTGTATAAATTTGGTTAATTGGTTACTCGTTTATTATTACTCTTATCACCCGCACTTAAATCATGTCTTTAAACTGGTCCTCCAGTTCTTCCATATCGTCAAAATGGTTTTTTACACCATTAACTTCCTGGTACTTCTCATGACCCTTTCCTGCCAACAGGATAATATCTCCCGGCTGCGCCAGCATACATGCAGTTCTTATTGCTTCCCTCCTATCTGCTATGCTAAGCGTATTTCTTTTAAATGCCGGATCAATACCAGCTTCCATATCTTTAATAATCTGAGCCGGGTCTTCGGTCCGAGGGTTATCTGATGTCAGGATCACCTTGTCGCTCCATTCAGTTGCAACCTTAGCCATAATAGGGCGTTTGGTTTTATCCCTGTCACCGCCGCAACCGATAACGGTTATCACTTTTTCTTTGCCTTTACGGATATCATGAACAGTGCTCAACACGTTTTGTACTGCATCCGGGGTATGGGCATAATCAACAATACCAATCACTTTATTAGGTGCCACAATATATTCAAACCTGCCTTCTGCACCAGTCAGCTTACTTAAGCTGATGAGCACTTTAGATCTATCCTGCTCCAACAGCATTGCCGCAGCGTAAACCGCCAGTAGATTATATGCATTGAAAGTGCCAACCAGTTTGAACCAAACTTCTTCGTTATCAATATTCAGCAAAAGGCCGCCAAACTGGTTTTCAATAATACGGGCACGATAGTCGGCCATGCTCTTGAGACCATAACTTTTTTTATGTGCCGATGTGTTTTGCAGCATCACGCTACCATTCTTGTCATCACCGTTAGTTAACGCGAACGCGCTTTTAGGCAGACCGTCAAAGAACGCCTTTTTGGCTTTCAAATAGCTTTCAAACGTTTTGTGATAATCGAGATGATCGTGCGTAAGATTGGTGAATATTCCGCCTGAAAACCGTAAACCTTCTATCCTGTGTTGCGCAACAGCATGGGAGCTAACCTCCATAAAGCAGTAGTCGCAGCCCTCGTCCACCATATCTGCTAACAGCTTATTGAGCACTACAGGATCAGGAGTAGTATGGGTAGACGGGATAATACGTCCGTTAACCTGGTTCTCCACGGTAGATAATAAACCGCACTTATACCCCATATCTCTGAACACCTTATACAGCAGCGTTGCTACAGTAGTTTTGCCATTGGTACCAGTTACGCCAACCAGCTTGAGATTACTGGACGGGTTTTCGTAAAAGTTGGCAGCGATAGTACCCAGCGCTTTGGCAGAGTTAGCAACCATCAAAAAGTCTGCTTCCTGCGCGGTATGTGCCGGAAGGTCTTCACAAATAACTGCTACTGCACCTTGCTTTACGGCTTGTTCTATATAATCATGGCCGTCCACTGCGGTGCCTTTAAGCGCCACAAACAAGCAGCCCGGCTCCACCTTACGTGAATCAAAAACCACTGCAGATATCTCTACATCCGCACTTCCCTGCAGCTCGGTAAAAGCTACTCCTTCCAGTATGTCGCTTAAATATCTCATTGCAGTTCTATTATTATTTTTGATCCACGTGGTATTTGACTGCCGCCGGTAACCGACTGTGTACTTACACTGCCGCTGCCCTTTACAGCAACTTTATAACCTGCATTGCCCAAAACGTACAGCGCATCGCTCAACCCCATCCCAACAACATTAGGAACAGTACCCGCTTTTACCCTGTTTTCTTCGAAGGCAATGCCGCTGCTGGTATCAATGCCATTTGCAGCCGCGTTTGTAGAGGCATATAAAGGCTTTACGCCTAGTTTTTGATAAACTTGTTTAAGCGCCTTTAAATTGCCGTGCTTGTACTGCGGCAAAGTTGTATTACCTACATACCGTACTGGTGGGTGCTCTATACCCAGGCTGCTTGCATAAACCTTTTCGCATATTTCCTTAAATGCTGGCCCAGCTGTAGAAGCAGCGTAATAGCCGTTCTTAGGGTCGTTTATTACCACAATAAGTGAGTACTTGGGGTTGTCAGCCGGAAAATAACCGCAGAAAGATGATTGATATTGCTTTTTCCCTTTGTAGCCGTTGCGGCCATCGGCGACTTGCGCGGTGCCCGTTTTACCGGCTATTTTAAACATTTCGCTTTTTACGTTAGTTTTACCAGTACCCTCACTCACTACACCTTCTAACATTTCCTGCATTTTCTTCAGCGTTACGTCTGAACAAATTTTGTCATTGATAACATGCGCCTGAAAGCGTTCTACTGTGTTACCAAGCCTTCTGATCTCCTTCACAAAAATTGGTGATACGTATTTGCCATTGTTGGCAACAGCATTATAGAAGGACAACATTTTTAACGGCGTTAACTGCATCTCATAACCGTACGCCATCTGTGGAAGGGTCATGTATTTGTTCCAGCTTGCATTTTTCGGATTCTTCACAACCGGTTGAGCTTCGCCCGGTATTTGCAAACCAAACTTTTCGTTCAGGTGCCAATCGTACAAATGGTTGGTGAACTTAGCCTGATTGTTGGTATAATAACGATTTACCAGTGATGCCACAGCCGCGTTCGACGATTCTTCGAAGGCCTTTTTTACTGTAACTGTACCTATGCTGCCGTGCGAATCTTTGATGATATGGCTGTTACCCGGTATTTTGTAATTTTCGGTACTTACCAGGTTGTTAGTATCAATCATCTTGTCTTCCAACAAAGCCATGTAAGAGACTACTTTGAATGTAGAACCGGGATCCTGATTACCTGCAATGGCGTAGTTGAACTTTTCTTTGAAGCTTCCGTCAGGCATTTTGGTGTAGTTAGCCATTGCGCGGATCTCGCCCGTAGCTACTTCCATCAAAATAACAGTACCATGATCGGCATTGCTCTTTATCAATTGTTTCTCCAACGCGCTTTGAGCAATGTCCTGGAAGTTGATATTGATGGTAGAGATGATATCAGCACCTTCTTTAGGAGCAACCTCTTCTTCATCATTAACCGGTATCCAAACACCGCCTGCAAGCCTTTGCTCAAGGCGTTTTCCGCTTTCGCCATTTATATAACTTGCAAATGACCCCTCAAGGCCAACCGCATTTCTAACGTTTTCATTCTTGTATCCTATGGTACGTGCAGCAAGCGAACGAAAAGGCAGTATACGCTTATTTTGAGCTACCACTATTAATCCGCCTTTGTACTTACCCAGATTAAAAACAGGAAACTTCCTGATTTCCTTAAGCTGCTTGTAAGTAACCTTACGCCTCACCAACTGGTAACGGGATCCCTCTTTACGTGCTTCACGGAAAATACGGGAGTACTCGCGTGCTGGTCTGTCGCCAAAGTACTGCGACATTTTCATCGCCAAAGAATCTATCTTTTCGTCAAATGCTTTATCATCAGCAATGCCTCCGGCAAGCATGTCCATATGTAATTCATATTCAGGAACCGATGTTGCAAGTAAAGCTCCATCATCAGAAAAGATGTTACCTCTTGCCGCTTCAATAGTGCGGTAGCGGGTAGACATCTGCTGAGCCATACTCTTCCATTTTTCGCCCTGCGCAAGCTGCACCCGGCATAATTGAAAAACCACAGCCGCTGCAAAAAGCAGGATCAAGCCGAAAGCAAGATAAACCCTAAGTAATATATTAGTCCTGATACTCATTGCTGCGCGCCCTCCTTCACTACTATTTTTTGTGGCGGCTGCTCAGATGCTCTTATACCTAAAGTATCTGCACGTTTAGCTACCTCAGTCAAAGTGCTTTTAAATGCAAGTTCAGCCTTGGTGCTTTTGTATTCCCAGCTCAATTCTTTAACTTCTTTACCTATTTTATCAATATCCCGCACAGTGTTATCGGCCATGTGCCTGTTACCTATGTAAAGCATGCCCAATAACACCAGGAACAGCACAAACGGCAAAGCACGGGTAGCATCATCTGTAGTAATAACCCCGTTCTTTAGAAACTGAGTGATAAAATTGTCCGGAATTTCCCTTACAGGCTTCTCCTCAACTACCAGCTCCTTTTCAGCTTCCTCTTCCTGAATTTCTGTGCGTAAACGGTTCATTTCTTTACAGCTATTCTGAGTTTTGCACTGCGTGCCCTGTTATTGTTTTGTATCTCGTCTGCAGTTGCAGTTATTGCGCCGCGGCTTACCGCGTCAAACGGCTTATTATCGTTACCATAAAGGTCCTTCTCCACCTCACCACTGAACTTTCCCTTTGCTATGAAATTTTTCACCAACCTATCTTCAAGTGAGTGGTAACTCATTACCACCAACCTGCCACCTACAGCTAATACTTCTGCTGACTGCATCAGGAAATCTTTTAACGCTTCCAACTCCTGATTAACCTCAATGCGAAGCGCCTGGAATACCTGCGCCAGGTATTTGTTCTCTTTTCCGCGAGGGATAAGGTTTTGGATTGCATTCTTCAGATCAGCAACCGTGTTTATAGGTCCGTTTAACCTGGCCGTTACTATTGTTTTTGCAAGTGATTTAGCATTCTGAATTTCACCGTACATTCCAAAAATGCGGTGAAGATCAGCTTCGCCATAGTTATTAACCACCTCCTTAGCGCTAAGCTCCGATGACTGGTTCATACGCATATCAAGCTCAGCATCAAAGCGGATAGAAAAACCACGCTCGGCCTGGTCAAACTGATAGGATGATACTCCCAAATCGGCCAGTATACCATCAACTGGTATAGCATTATGCAGGCGGCTAAAGTTCTTCAGGTACCTGAAATTCTGATCAATAAAGGTGAATCTGCTATCGTTAATTTTATTCTGCTGCGCGTCGGCATCCTGGTCAAATGCCAGCAACTGGCCATCATCACCCAGGTGCTTAAGTATCTCACGCGAATGGCCACCACCACCAAAAGTAACATCAACGTAAGTACCGCCGGGCTTTATGTTTAAAGCCTCAATACATTCGTTCAGCATAACAGGGGTATGATAATTACTCATTTACCCTCCTTTTATTACCCATTACTTCTTCGGCCAGTTCAGCAAAATTTTCAGGCTCGTTCGCTATCATCACCTTGTGAGCATTCAAGTCCCAAACCTCTATTTTATTAAGCATACAGGTAAGCACCACATCACCGGTTATACCCGCATGTTCCATCAGGTTTTTTGGCAGGTTAATCCGCCCGGCACTGTCAGGGATCATGGTAGTTGCTCCACCGGTAAAATATCTCACAAACTGAATGCTTTTTCTATCGTATTCGTTAAGTTTGCTTAGTTCGTCCAAACGTTTGTCCCACTCTTTTTTGGTATAAATTACAAGGTAATTCTCGAGCCCGCGGTTGATCACAAGACCCTCAGCATCAGCTTCTGGAAGCTGTTTTTTGAGGCCTGCAGGGATCATCATCCGCCCCTTGGCATCTAGTTTACACTCGTATTCACCGGTTAAGTAGGACATTCTTAATGGTCGACAATTTTTGTAACGTAAAAGTAAATTACTTTTCCCACTTTCTAACACTTTTTACCACCAAAAAGTTTTCAACACTTTTATGGCTTGAAAGCCTGTGACTTAAGGCCAATAATTATAGCTTTACCGCCAATGATTTTACCCCCTTTTTAAGTGATGATTATTGTAATACAGTGTACCGATCAAATAGGGCTTGTAGCTGCCATTTCCGCGCTGCTTGCTGAAAAAAAGATGAACATAACAGCCATGCAGGAGCATGTTGACAATGTAGAAAAGCTATTTTTTATGAGGCTTGAAGTTGATGGTGCAACGGTAGATCACTCAATATATAAAGACCTGGAGCAAATACTTCCCAAAGGTGCTTTAATTAAGATAAACCCGGGCACAGCAAAAAAGATTGTTGTATTAGTTACAAAAGAATATCATTGCCTTGCGGACATATTGATACGCAACCATTTTAATACCCTTAGTGCTGCAGTACAATGCGTAGTTGGCAACCATATAGTCCTTAAAGATATTTGCGACAGATTTGATATTCCATTTCACTATGTTCCGTTCGAGGGAGATGCTGTTGATTTCGAAAATAGGCTACTGAACACTGTTGAGTCTTATGAATTTGATTACCTCGTCCTGGCTAAATTCATGCGGATACTGTCCGGGGGATTTGTAGAACGTTTTAGCCGAAGGATCATCAACATCCATCATTCATTTCTGCCCGCATTTGCAGGGGCCAGCCCGTACAGGCAAGCTTATGAGCGCGGCGTAAAGCTGATTGGCGCAACTGCTCATTATGTTACCAATGAGTTGGATGAGGGGCCGATTATTGCCCAGCAGATTATACCGGCTGGCCACTCCTTCACCGTAGCAGATATGGTAAAAGCCGGCCAGGAAATTGAAACCGCCGTATTGGCGAGAGCTTTGAAACTGGTATTCGACGACCGGGTGTTCGTGTTTAAGAACAAAACGGTGGTATTGGAATAATCAGCACCCTGCAAGTTTCAGCACTACCAAATGGATTTTAATGGAGTGATGCTGACCTTGTTTACTACTGAACCTTTCGCAGTTTGAATACTGATGTGATTGTATGGCTTAGCCGCAAAGAATATGCTGGTTAAATTACTTAGACCACCATCTGCAAACATTTCTACAGAAGTTCCGTCCACAACAATATCTACATCTAATGTTTCTTGACCAGAGAACCTGGGAACATATGCCAGTTTGCTGAAATTCTTGTTGAAATCGGTCTTGCCCGACTTATCCCTTTCAATGAAATAGCGGTCACTCTTCTTGTTATAACCAATCACAAGCGATTCCCCGGCATCGTTAAAGAGATTGATAAACAGGTCTTCTTTAGCAGCAGAAAGTTTTAAGCGATAATATGAAGGCATTTTGATAAACGATGCCACATCCCGGCCATTTGCTAGTATCGCAGTAGGGACATTTATTGATTTTATTGCAATGCTTGCCAGTTCCTTTGCCGGCGTAGAGGTAAGATATACTTCGCCGTTTACCTCTTTTAACCCAAGTTCGCGGGGAATTGTCATGGTGCTGCGCCAGGTACTTGCCGGAACCTGGTTAGCGTATTCCCAGTTACTCATCCACCCCAGGAATATACGCCTGTTGCCTGTATTACTCCAGGTTATGCCCGCATATTCATCAGGCCCAAAGTCCGCCCACTTTACGTTTTCGTTCATTGGAGTGAACGTTTTGCCATTAAAATCGCCTATAAAGTATTGTGTAGCCGAGCCGCCGTTTGGCCCGCCGGGATTAATGTTGACAATAAGCACCCAGTGCTGTTTGCCTTTAAGCGTCATTGGGAAAAGATCCGGGCACTCCCAAACACCGCCATGGGCACCCAGGTGTTCACCAAACTCACTCTCTTTTTTCCATGTTTTTAGATTCGGTGACGAGTAAAACGTTATGCGATCTTTAGTTGCCAGCGTCATTATCCACTTATGCTGAGGCTCGTACCAGTAAACCTTTGGGTCTCGAAAGTCTTTTATTCCGGGGTTCTTTAAAACCGGGTTACCAGCATATTTCGTCCAGGTTTTACCCTCATCGAGACTGTAGGCTATACTTTGATTTTGGAAATTATCTTTACCGGCCTTTTCACCTACAGGGTCATGATGGGTGAATATAGCTACCATCGGCACCTTGCCGTTTTTACCAAAACCAGATGTGTTATTTACATCAATTACCGCGCTGCCGCTGAAGATGTACCCGAGTTTATCCGGATAAAGCGCGATTTTCTGCTCTTTCCAGTGAATCATATCTTTACTGGTAGCATGGCCCCAGTGCATAGGCCCCCACACTATGCCGTCTGGATAATGCTGATAAAACAAGTGATACACACCTTTATAATACACCATTCCGTTAGGGTCGTTCATCCAACCCGATTTGGGTGAAAAGTGGATCTGCGGACGGTATTGTTCGTGATATAACTTTCCTGCTTTTTGGGCAAATGCATTAGCAGCTACAAGCAGCGCAAGAAATGGCAACAGGTATTTATACTTCATAACGGTTTGTTGGTTTGGTAAAACTACATCATGCACACCAAAAAACATCATGGCACAACTAATTTAATGCGCCGGATCGGCAACGGGTGTTTCGTTTCGCATACGCGAAACACCCGAAACAGCAATTTAGATAAAACACTGTACTACAGACACATGTAAATTAAAGCGAAACAACCCGAAACAGTCTAAAAATTGGCGTCTAAATAACATATCGTTGACAATCAACTATTTATATCTGAATGCAATTTTATGAGTGCTAGACCGAAACACTTTTGGTGAAACACTTCTTAACGAGCCTTGGATACGAGATTACGCTAATAAGCTACCACAATAACACGCGACAAGCATTTATCTTCAAAGATTCCATGCTTATGCAGGTTCTTTATAATATTTGATTAAACTCCAACCGCTCACCATCCGGACCTGTAATATTGAAGTACTTGCAGCCCCTCTCCCAAAATTGTAAAAAGACAGGTTCAGGTTCTATGATGTTAAAGCCTGCCTCTTTAATGGAGTTATAAGCAACTTCAATATCCTCTACATCGAAAGCTACGTGGTCGATATGACCATTGCTGCGGGAACGAATCTCATTTAACCCACTTTCCGGCAACTCATAAAGTTCCATGATCATGTTATCCCGCTTCATCATTACGCAGGTGCCCGGCTCGCCCTTTTCATCAAAAGTCGCTTGCATCACGTTAGCAAAACCAAGACGTTCGTAAAACGTCTTCGAGCGCTTGAGGTCGGTCACAGGTATGCCGATGTGCTGGATGGCGTTGATCTTAATATCTAAGCTTCTCAAACTCGTAATTGCTTTAAGTTTATAATACAAGGGAACTGTTAAAGTTCGCCCTCATCATCACTATACTTCTCAGTTATTCTTTTAACGCCGATACCCTGCATATTTCTACAAGTCTGCGCTATGTTTTTATCATTCCATCCGAGCTTACCAGGCATTAACATACCAACGGTTTTTTGCGCAGTATCTATTATACAAACTTTGGGACGGTTATCGTGAAAAAAACCTTGCCCCTGGTACCTTGATATGTTTCGTTTACGGTAGCTAAAGTAAATATCAGCGGCTTGGTATTGCTCCTTCATCACTTTGCCAAAAGCATTCTTATTAACAAATTCAATTGTCTTTGTTTCGTTATTTATGTTAATGACTTTCGTTTCATACGACGTCAATCGCCTGTACATTACTGCAACTACAATAAAGGCAGCAAACAATAGGAACAAGATCATACGGGCTTTTAAGCACTATTATAGCGTAATTAACTCACAACACCTTTACCCTTAAATAGCTTGGGGTAGTTTTAGAGGTATATACCCTGTGCGTTGCTTTTTTAAAGTCGGTGTCCTTAGCTTTCATGATGTCCTGGAATTGCTGGGTGTTGCGGTCTATCAGCGGGAACCAGGTGCTCTGGATCTGTATCATGATGCGGTGTCCCTTTTTAAAGGTGTGCAGCACATCCTGCAATTCCCAGTTCACAGCGGTTACCTTGCCCGGCACAAATGGCTCGGGTTTTTCAAAGCTGTTGCGGTACTTGCCACGTATAGGTTCGCTGCGTACCATCTGCTCGTAACCAGCCATTTTCACCTCTTTACCAGTAAACTGGTTGTTGGTAGCAGTATCCGGGTATACATCAAGCACTTTAACAACCAGGTCGGCATCTGTACCGGTGGTAGAAAATTTAATGTTTGCCCAAATGTTGCCGGCAAGGGTAACATCCTTATCCAGCACATCTGTTTTGTAGGTAAGCACATCAGGCCGTTTTTCGGCGAAGCGCTGGTCGGCAGTCATGTACTCGCGCGTCATATCGAAGTCTGTACCCGCAATAAATGGCACGGGGTTCATCGGGTCAGACACGTATTCTTTGTAGTCGACCATGGTATTAGCCGGCGCAAAGAAGGACAGCTTACCGCCGGGCAGCAGGTACAATTTCTGTTCCTTAGCCTCAATCGGCGGCCATTGCTTGTAGGCTTTCCACTGGTTTTCACCTGTTTGGAAAGTGGACACCTTCGGCAGGTCCAGCGGGGTACCTTTAAGGTAATGGCTAAAAAATGCGAATTCTATTTTATCGCGATAGAACGGACCTGTCGGGCCGCCAAAACTTACATCTCCTAAATGGTCGCCGTTACCACGTGCCCAGCCGCCGTGCACCCATGGCCCCATAGCAAAGTAAACCGGAGTATTCGGATTTTTCTGAGCTAAAGTTTTATAGGTGTTTATGGCGCCATAAAGGTCTTCGGCATCATACCAGCCGCCTGTCACCAGGGTTGGTGTTTTAATGTCGTGCAGGTGGGTAAGCACGTTACGGTCTTTCCAATGCTGATCGTAATTTGGGTGATCCATCATCTCGTTCCATAAACGTATGGTGTCTTTGAAGTATTTATCGTTGGTATTCCTCATAGAACCCATGTCCATAAAGAATTTGTAACCATCGTTTGTACCGGGATCAAATCTGCCGCCGCGGCGCTGTGTTGGTTTATCGTCCTGCCGGTTGGTAAAGCCCGGGTAAAAGCCAAAGTTTGCCACCAAAAAGAACGCGCCGTTATGAAATGCATCATCGCGCCACAAATCGGCTATGGGTGCCTGCGGCGATGCTGCCGCTAGTGCGGGGTGACGGCTTAATAAGGCTGTAGTGGTGTAAAAGCCGGGATAAGAAATACCCCATACACCTACTTTGCCATTATTGTTAGGCACGTTCTTGAGCAGCCAATCAATTGTGTCGTAAGTATCGGTACCCTCATCAACATCCTTGTTGGTTTTGTGCTGCTCCAGTTCAGGCGTCATTTCCTCGTAAATACCTTCGCTCATCCAGCGGCCGCGCACATCCTGGTAAACAAAAATGTAACCATCACGCAGAAACGCGGGCGACGGGCCAAGGCTGCCCTTGTACTTATCGGGCCCGTATGGCGCCACACTGTAGCAGGTACGGTCCATCATAAAAGGATACTTCTTTGATTGATCTTTAGGGACGTAAACCGATGTGAACAGCTTTTTGCCATCGCGCATGGGTATTTGGTACTCGTATTTGGTGTAGTTATCTTTTATGTAAGCGGCATCGCCCTGTGCGCATGAATAAAGCGCGAAAACAAGCATGCAGCAGGTGAAGAATAATGTTCTTTTCATTGGTTGGTTTTAGTGCTTAAAAGTAGCTGATTTTAGTGAAAAAAAATCAGCATGTTGGCGTTGGGGAATAGCGCAACAAGCTTTTTACAGAAACTGCTATTACCGGGCTTGCTACTGTACTCTATAAAGTATGATCTACCTAGCGGCTTACAAATAAAAAGTACGGACCCTGATCGCCTATGCTTCTCCGTTTTATCTGCCAGCCTTGTGCCGTGTAAAAGTCGCAGGCGTTTTGGTTCATTTCGAGGCACTTTAAACTAAACGGCTTTGGTGAAGCTTGCAGGACTATATTCAACAAGGCTTTCCCAATGCCCCGCTTTGCAAAAGCCTGGTGCACGTACAGGTGGTGGACAAAAGTATCAGCCATTGAAAAAGCTACAAAACCGACTATAACACCACCAACTTCCGCAACAAATATCCGTTCGCCAACGGTATCCTTTTCAAAATCGTTCAGTTTAAACATTCGCGTATTTAGCCAGCTAAAGGTGTTAACACGACAGTGTAGGTACAAAGCCTTTACCGCGAACCGGTCAGCCTCAACAAACTCGCGTATAGTTGCGGGGCTTACTTCCATTTCCAGTTAGGTTCATGCGTAACCAATATATCAGGATTTTGCATTACAGACATAACATCGTCTACAAAGGTTGGGGTGGCTACGCTTGTTTTAGGAACAACCAGTCCGTCGCCACTTTTAAGCCTGATAAAGTAGTGGCTTGCAATCTCGTTTATCTCTGCTACTTCGCTGGTATTTATCCTGCTTTCGCCTGTAATATCCTTGGTTTCTATATATTCCGTGCCAAATTTTAATATTGACTCTTTGCCGATCTTATAAGCCATTTTATCCCTGACAAATTTACGATAGTTCTTTTTATAGCTATATCGTTGCAGCAGCGGGTAAAACACCAGGCTCATTAATCCGGCGGCAAAAAAGTAATAGCTATAAAAGCCATCATTGCTAGTTAGCATCGCAGCTCCCATAACAAGTAACAAGCCCGATATAGTTAACCATGCCTTACGCCGGGTACCTTGCGCACGCTTACTTTTTGATGCCGAATACAGCAGGTAAGTTAAATAGTCCTCCTCAGTCAAAACGATTGTTATGGTCATCGGGCAATTAGGTAAACAAAATGTTATCAAAAAAGAAAGCCCCTGTACGGGGCTTTCTTTTAAGCTGGTGCTTATGTTATTCGTTTATAGCTTTTACGCCGGGTAATTCTTTACCTTCCATGTATTCAAGCAGTGCGCCACCTCCGGTTGATACATAGCTTACCTCGTCGGTCATGTCAAACTTAGCAACTGCCGCGGCAGAATCGCCGCCGCCTATCAGCGAGAAGGCACCGTTGTCGGTAGCCTTTGCTACAGCCTCGGCGATAGATTTAGTACCTACCAGGAATTTTTCCATTTCAAATACACCCATCGGACCGTTCCATAAAATGGTTTTAGATTCTTCTACCACCTTGCTGAACAAAGCAACAGTTTCAGGGCCAATATCCAGGCCCATCCAGCCAACAGGTATCTGGCCTGTTTTGGCGGTGTTTGTGTTGGCATTGTTATTAAAATCATCGGCTATAACATTATCTACCGGCAATAACAGGTTCACACCTTTCTCTTTTGCTTTTTGTTTAAGGCTTATAGCCAGATCAAGCTTATCTGCCTCTACCAATGATGTACCTATGTTGCCACCATCAGCTTTAGCAAATGTGTAAGCCATGCCGCCGCCAATAATAAGGTTATCAACTTTATCCAAAAGCTTTTCAATCAGCAAGATCTTGTCAGACACCTTTGAGCCACCCATAATAGCGGTGAATGGCTTTGCAGCGCCGTTCAATATCTTCTCTGCATTGGTAAGTTCGGCTGCCATAAGGTAACCAAAGTATTTGGCGTTGGGGAAGAACTGTGCTATTATAGCAGTTGATGCATGCGCGCGGTGTGCTGTACCAAAAGCGTCATTCACGTATATATCACCAAGCTTTGACAGTTTCTCGGCAAAGTCTTTATCACCCTTTTCCTCTTCTTTGTAGAAGCGCAGGTTTTCCAGCAATAAAACTTCGCCTTTGTCCAGGGCTTTTGCTTTCTCTATAGCTTGTTCGCCAATGCAGTCATCAGCAAACTCTACTTGCTGGCCTAAAAGGTCAGACAAGTGTGGTACAATGTGTTTTAAAGAATATTTATCAGTAGGGCCGTCTTTTGGCCTGCCCAGGTGCGACATCAATATTACAGCACCGCCATCCTTTAGTATCTTTTTTATGGTTGGCAAAGCGGCGGTCATGCGGTTATCATCGGTAATGTTAAAATCGCCATCCAATGGAACGTTAAAATCTACCCGGATAAGCGCTTTTTTACCGTTGAAGGTTATCTGATCAATGGTTTTCATATTGTTAAATGTAAATTGATGAATGGGCGGCAAATTGTACAAATTTATTCTAAAACCCAACCCTAAATTCAAAAAGCAGCGGTGTTTGGCTTAAAATTTCATTGTATTTTAACATACATTACATAGTGCGGCCCAATGCCCGGTACCTCAAACTCGGGCGAGATGATCTCGAACCCCGTTCCCATATAAAACTTCACGGCTACCTTACGCGCATTACACCACAAGTAATTTACTTTTTGGCCCCTGAGGTAAGTAATGGCAAAGTTAACCAGCATGTTACCGTATCCTTTACCACGATGAGTAGCTGCGGTTGCCATACCGCGCAGCTGGTAAGCTTTCCCATCATAACCTTTATACCCTACCGGGTGAAAAGATGCCACACAAACCAACTCTTCACCCACAAAATACCCAAGATGGAATGATCCTTCGGCATCGTCATTTTCGAACCGGCATTCGTCAAGTGTAAGCCGCCCTTCACGCAGAACCTCGTTGCGCAGCGGCAATACATCATCTGGCTTTATAAACTTTATCATCTTGGCAGCAGGTTTATTTTTTCTACCAGATCTGCCAAACGGCTGGAGTAGCCCATCTCGTTATCATACCAGCCAACAACCTTAACCAAACCGCCAACAATTGAAGTTAAATGCGCATCAAAAATGCAGCTATGCGGGTTGTCCAATATGTCGGTGGAAACAATAGGGTCTTCGGTGTATTCTAAAACGTTCTCCATCGGCCCATTGGCAGCTGCCTTAAAGGCTCTGTTAATCTCTTCAACTGTCGGGAGCTTTTTCAAGCTGCAGGTAAAGTCAGTAAGGGAGCCGTTCAACACCGGCACGCGTATGCCTGCACCACCAAGATGCCCATCCAAATGAGGAAATATTGCAGTGATAGCCTTGGCGGCACCGGTCGTAGTAGGGATGATAGACGCCGAAGCAGCCCTTGCCCGCCGAAGGTCTTTGTGAGGCGCGTCATGCAGGTTCTGGTCGCCCGTCATGGAGTGTACCGTAGTGATATAGCCTTCGGTAATACCCCAGTTATCGTCCAGGATTTTCACCATTGCAGCAACATTGTTGGTTGTACAAGATGCATTAGACAATATGGGCGACCGCAGGTCTACCTCATTATCATTAACGCCCAGCACAACGGTAGGTACAGTTTTGTTTGATGGCGGAGCGGAAATAATTACCTGCCTGGCACCAGCTGCAAGGTGCTTTGCGGCGCCCTCTTCGGAAATAAACTTACCTGTAGATTCTATCACCAGGTCAATTCCTAGTTCTTTCCAGGGTAAGTTCTGCGGGTCTTTTTCCTGGTATGTTCTTATGGCGAGATCGTTTATGAACAGGTGGCCTTCACCTGCGCTTACCGCCCCCTTAAACCCGCGGTGTACCGAATCGTACTTGAAGAGGTGCGCCAAGGTTTGCGTATCTGCAAGATCGTTAATGGCTACAACCTCTATATTGCTGCGGGTAAGGATGGTTCGTAAAAATATACGCCCTATACGGCCAAACCCATTTATTGCTATCCTCATGACTTAAAATCAGGATGCAAAATTAGAAAATATAGATTAGAATAGCTTATAGAGCTTAGGCGAACAAAAAGCGGATAGTAAAGCGTTCCCGCTCGCGGCAACGCAGGCAAAAGGTAATGCCCCAGTTGAATAACAGCGAGATGCCAAATATTACGCCCATTAAAGCAAAGTTGCCAATGAAACTAAACCTCAGCACCATTACTATGGTAATAATATTAATGCCTGCCAAAATAAAGGTAGTTTGCAAATGGTTAAACCCAAGCCTAAGCATACGATGGTGAATGTGGTTGCGATCGGCACCGAAAGGAGATGTACCCTTAGCTATGCGTAAGATAAACACTCTCAAAGTATCAAAAATAGGCCCGATAAGAATAGCAAAGGCTACAGCAGGAGCAGAATATATAGCAGGGGAATTGTTAGCGGTAAGCTTGTTAGCCTCTATAAACTGCAACGCCATTACAGCCGATATTAAGCCGATGAGCAATGAGCCCGTATCGCCCATGAATATTTTAGCGGGCGTAATATTAAACCGGAGGAAACCAATTACTGCTCCAACAATCGCAAGGGAAATGGCTGCCAGTTCGTAACGTTTCATGTAAACAAACAGAATAGTAAACGTTCCGTTTACTATTACACAGGTGGTGCCGGCAAGGCCGTCTATGCCGTCTATAAGGTTGAATGCATTAACAATAAGGATGATAAACAATATAGATATGGCGGCGCTTTCGAAGTAGCTGAGATCATATATCCCAAACACGCCGTAAAGGCTGGTTAAGCGGATATCGCCAAGCAAAACCAACAGGGCACCTACAAAAAACTGGATGACGAATTTGGTGCTGGGATTAACACCGGATAAATCGTCCTTTAAACCCATTGCAAAAAGGATGATACTAGATGTAAGGATATAGGTTAGCGGAACGCTTTTATCAACCATGCTAAAAATAAGCAGTGTAAGATTGAAGCTGGCAAAGATAGCCACCCCACCCAAACGCGGTATACCATGGTCATGCTGTTTGCGAAAATGGCCAACATCATCATAAAGGTGACGGGTACGTGCAACATGTAAAATTGATGGAATGGAGAGTAATGTTGTCAGAATTGAAAACACTACTATACAGAGATAGTATAAATAATGAATATTAAAATATTCGGGCATAAAATATAAAAGTTAGGGGATCTTGTTATATCTCTGTTTCATCGCAAATATAATTATATAAATGTAGATTTAAATAAATTGCCGCAGTTTTGTTGTTCTTTTAAGAACTAAAGCCAACAACCTGTTTCTCAGATTATTCCTACTCATTGCTTTATAATCCAATACCAACGCTTTCAATCGTTGCAGTAATGTAGCGTTACTAATGCCTCCTACCAACATATAGATAAATACCCTTGGTATATATGTAATACTTATTTGCTTTAAATGAACAAACCGCAGCATTAATTCATAATCCGCTGCTGACCCAAAACGCTGATCGTAATTACCATATGTAGAATAAAGCTGTCTTTTGCAATAGAAAGTGGGGTGCGGCGGCATCCATCCTTTGTTAAACAACCCTTGGACATATTCTCCGGATTTCCATTTACGAAAAACTTCGCCATTAAGTTTCAAATAAGTTAAATCAGCATAAATGGCATCTGTATAAGTGTTTTCAAATGTATGAGCTATATCTGCAAGAACATTTTCATCAGCAAAAACATCGTCGGCATTTAGCATTCCTATAAAATCGCCGGTCGCCAGTGCAATCCCCTTGTTCATGGCGTCGTATATACCACCATCCGGCTCGGACACGACAATGCTGATATGCTCGCTGTATCGGTTTACAATGGCCATGGTATCATCAGTAGAAGCACCATCTATGATAATATATTCGATATTTTGATACCGCTGAACCAAAACAGACTTGATAGTACGCTCGACAGTATCTTCGGCGTTAAAACAAACGGTAACAACGGTAATCTTTATTTGATGCACGGTTAAAATTAAATTTTTCAACCGTAAAAATGTATTTTTGAATTCGCTGACTCATAACTAGCAGCAAGCTTTATGCGTTTTAGATATTCTTTTTACGTTTTATCTGTACTATTTTTTTGTATCTCCTGCTCTTACCGGCAAAGTCAGGCTTTGTTTCAAAACAAAAGTGCTACTACTGTTTTACACGATACATCTGCTGCAAGCAAATTCCCTGTTAAGAGTACCTATCGTATACAACCCCGAGACATTTTACAAATAAGGAACCTTCAAAACATAAAGTATATAGTAGACGATGTGGCCCAAAGCTCGTCGGGCGTATCAGGTAGCGGCACCGCTGGCCAGGGCCAAACGTTTGAAGTTGACGAAGACGGAACGGTTGCGCTACCAGCAATTGGGCATATAGCAGTAAGTGGCCTTACCCGCGTAGAGGCTACCCGTAAAATTGAAGGCTTATATCGTAAAGAACTTCTGAAGGATCCTATTATTGAGCTTAAGATTACTAATCTTAAGGTAACCATTTTGGGTGAGAGCGTGGCCCAGGGAAACTTCCCGTTATTAAAAGATAATACCACTTTGGTGGAAATGATTGGCCAAGCGGGTGGATTAACTAAAAGCGCGAATGAGAAAAATGTTAAGATTATACGAGGAACGGGTACAAACAAAAGCGTTACCGAAATAGACCTTAGCGATATAAGCTCCATATCAGACCCAAGAGCGATATTACAAAATGGCGATATCATTTACATTGCACAAAATAAACGCGCAATACGCAGCGATAAATTGCAAAATATTAATACTTACGCGCAGCCAGTTACCTTATTACTTAGTACAGCTTTAATTATCTATTCGCTGAGCCGGCAATAAATGGAAGAGACCAATAATATAACGCAACGACTGCCTAACCAGGAAATAGACTACTTTAAAATTGGCAGGATACTTATAAGCCGTTGGTATTGGGTGGTGGGATCTTTGGCGGTTTTTACCATATGGTCTTACGTGTACCTATGGTATACGCCTAAAATATATTCTACCGCCGGCACCATGAAACTGGAGGACCGTAAATCTGAAATAGGCGACCTGGCAAATGTGGTATCGGGATCTGATAGGGGGCAGTCGAGAATACAGAGCGAAACATCTGTATTGCAGAGTCACGACGTAATCCTGAATGCTGTTACCGACTTGAACTACCCGGTTAGTTTCTACGTAGAAGGACGTGTGCGCACCAGCGAGCTTTACCCCCAAAAACCGCTTACAATAGATAAGATACAGTTTGACAGCCTCAATTTCTTCAGAGAGATTATAACTTTCAAGCCCGTAAATCGTACATCTTACAACTTAACTTATAAGCTTAACGGTAAAGAGGCATCTGCCAATTACGCGTATAATACGCCGGTTACACTTGGGCCTACCACATTCAGCATTAAATACCCGGACAACATCAATAAAAATACGGTACTGCTGTTTAAATTTAATACGCCCGAAGATTTTGTAGGCCGTGTTCGCGGTGGGTTACGTGCAAGCGAAACGGTGAAAAACTCTAACATCCTTTCGGTACAGATGACTGATGCTAATCCGCAATTCGCTGCAGATGTACTGAACGCGGTAATGAAGGAGTACCTTATATACGATCGCAACCGTAAAACGCAGTCAGCTTCGCAAATGATCAACTTTATAGATGATCAGCTAAAATATTTGTCAAGTGAAGTAAAAGGCTCAGAAAAATCTATTCAATCATTTAAACAGAAGAACAGGCTAATGGAAGTAAGCGCCGCCGCTGACGCAGCGCTGGACAAGGCTAAAGACCTGGAGTCGCAACAAGCTGTACTTAAGCTTCAATTACTGGCCATAAACGAGACTAAAGAAAACATCAGTAAAGAGAAAAACAATGTAAACCTGAACTTTGACGCCGGCAGCGGACAGGTTGATCCAAATTTGCTAACGTTAATTAGCAAGCTTGATGGTTTGCTTAACCAGCGTACCGACCTACTGAAGACCTATAATTACAATTCGCAACCGGTACAAGATATAAACAAAGCAATTCTGCAGGTAAAGAATACCGCTATAAACAGCTTAAACTCTGCTTATAACAGTGTTAAAAGAAACCTTGATTTTATAGCAGCGCAACTGGGCCAGGTAAACCAGCAAATATCCGTGCTACCCGGTGCAGAACGCGACTTGGTAAGCCTACGCCGGGATTTTGAAATAAACGAAAAGGTTTACTCCTTTTTATCCGAAAAGAAGCTGGAAGCCCAGATCAGCCGTTCCGGCATCTTACCGGGTGCAACTATAATTGAACAAGCACAGCCGAACTACTCACCGGTATCGCCTAACGAGCATGATATACATCGCACAGCCATCATCTTCGGATTGGCAGTTGGGTTAGGGCTCATTGTTCTTATCCGGGTGTTGAATCCGTACATATACGACAAGGAGACTATAGAAAGCCTTACAACCATACCTATTATTGGTGTTATAAGAAAATTCCCGTCTACGTTAGATGAAGACAACATTCAGGTTCTAGCCATAAATCGTCCAAAGTCGATATTTGCTGAATCAGTGCGATCAGTAAGGACCAACTTGAACTTCATTGCGGCGGAAAAAGCCAGTAAAGTAATCTGTATTACGTCAGAAGTTGCAGGAGAGGGTAAGTCTTTTGTAGCAACCAACCTGGCAAGCACACTTTCATTAATCGATAAAAAGGTAATATTGATAGGTGCCGATTTGAGGCGTTCCAAACTGCACAAAACCTTTAAGGTACCCAATGAAAAGGGATTAAGTAATTACCTTTCACATCAAACCACACTGGACGAGATCATACTACATTCAGAGCAGGATAATCTTGATTTCATTGTGTCGGGCCCGGTTCCGCCAAATCCGTCAGAACTCTTGCATACTCAACAACTGAGGGACATGATCGATGTGCTTAAAACCAGGTACGACGTGATAATGGTAGACACAGCACCTATCGGCCTGGTGTCTGACGCGATACCGCTTATAAGAATCAGCGATATAAACATCTTTGTTATTCGTTCGGGTAAGTCAAAATACTACGCTGCTACTGTACCACAACGGATAGCACAGGAGTATCACTTAGATAATACCGTAATAGTTTTAAATGCTTTTGAAGAAGATTTATTGCATTCCAGATACTACACAACCAAATTTACCGGTGATTATAGTACCAGGTACTATTATTACTCCGACTATAGCAGCGGGTACCAGGCATCCGGCTATTATGTGGATGACGAGAAAAAGAAGTGGTGGGACTTTAAACACTGGTTTAAGTAGATCTTCTTTACTATATGGCTATAAATACCGATGCGGGCGTATTGAAATGGTACCCGGTATACACACATCCAAGGGCTGAGAAAAAAGCTTTCAGCGCTCTGGTAGACAAAGGGATAGAGGCTTACCTGCCGCTGCAAAAGAAGTTGAAACAATGGAGCGACAGAAAAAAGTGGGTAGAGGAGCCACTTCTAAAATCCTACATTTTCGTGCGGATAACCAACAACCACCAGGCTGATGTTTTGATGAGCCGCGGCATTGCAAGGTTTATCTATTTCTCAGGCAAAGTAGCAACTATGCCCGACAGACAAATAGAGGAACTTAAATTATTAATGGCAAGCTCTCTGGACCTGGAAGTAACTGAAGAGGATTTACAGGCTGGGGAAAAAATTAAAGTAAAGGCCGGGCCTTTAAAAGGCTTAACCGGCGAAATTATATCCTACCGTTCGCAAAAACAGTTATTATTACGGTTAGAAGGTATTGGCTGCTCCATTATAGTAAATGTTGCAGCCGCTTTTATTAACAGGCTATAGCTGTTTTTGGGACATATTCAATTATGTATAAATAATTGACATATAATAAGTTACAAATACACAATGTGACTTACGGGGCGAAGCTATGGAGAAACGACAAACATGTGCAGGATAGCTGGACTGATAGCTGAAGGGCTAAATCAGTCGCAAATAAGGGCTTCTGTGACGGCTATGTGTAATACTATGCAACATGGCGGTCCGGACGATGAGGGGATATATGAAGATGAGAGCGCAGGCCTGGCTTTCGGGCACCGAAGGCTGTCTATTATTGATTTAAGCAAAAATGGCCATCAACCTATGACAGACCCGCGTAATAGGGTTTGGATTACATTTAACGGCGAAATATACAATTATCGCGAGTTAAGGGCAAATCTGGAACGGTCGGGAGTAACCTTTAATACACAAACAGACACAGAAGTACTAATACAAGTTTATTGTAAATGGGGAACATCCGGGTTCAATAAACTACGAGGAATTTTTGCTTTTGCCCTGTACGATTCGGCGAGATTTGAGACCTACCTTGTACGCGATTCCAGTGGCGTAAAACCACTGTATTATTCATCAAATAGGCAGCGCCTTGCATTCGCATCAGAGATCAAAGCGTTTAAAGCTGCGGGCATTGCCACACAACCAAATACGGTTTGGCCTGTATTGTTGTTAGCATACGGCCATATTCCTGAGCCACAAACCACACTGAAAGATGTATACAGCTTGCCCAAAGGACATTACTTGTGCAGGAACAAAAACGGAAGCGTTAAACTTGAGAAATATACGTGCGAAGTAATTGGCGACCAGATTTTAACTATCAACGGCGCAGAGGATGGTATACGGCACTTGCTTAATGCTTCGGTAAAAAGACAAATGTTATCAGACGCCCCTATCGGTGTTTTCCTGAGCGGTGGAATAGACTCATCTATCCTGTCATTGCTGGCCAATGAAGAAGGGGGTGAACAGCTTAAAACGATCTCCATTTTCTTTAATGAAAAACAATACAACGAACGGCAGTATCAAAATGCAGTACTGAAAAAAATAGCCGGTAATACCAATACGCACCTGGTAACCGAAAGGGATTTCAGCAAGCATTTCCCCGATATACTTGCCGCTATGGATATGCCTACCACTGATGGCATAAATAGCTGGTTCATTAGCAAATATGCCCATGACACCGGTTTAAAGGCTGTACTATCAGGTATTGGAGCGGATGAACTTTTTGGCGGGTACCCATCGTTCAAAAGAATTCGTTTCATTAAGCAATTAAGGCGATTTCCTGCGTCACTGTTGCTAAAAACAAGTCGTCTTAGCATTGGCAATTTTAAACGGCTTTCGTACCTTGCTTATGATCATTCGGCAGCAGATTACCTTTTCTTACGCGGACTTTATACCGTTAGTGATATAGCGCTGATATTGAATATACATGAGGCTGAGGTAAGTCAGATCCTCTTTGATCAGAATACTCATTCACGATCCGGAAATTACGATAAACTACATGCCGCCTGGTACGAAACAAACATCTACATGCAAAATCAGCTACTACGCGATACCGATGTAATGAGCATGTGCCACGGGCTCGAAGTAAGAGTCCCGTTTTTAGATGAAGATTTACAGGCTTTCACATCCCATATTGACCCGGCGATTCGATTTGAAAAAGGCCGGCCAAAGCAGTTGTTAATAGACAGTTTCAAAGACATCTTGCCTCAAGCTGTGTGGAACAGGCCCAAAATGGGCTTCACTTTTCCGCTTCAGCAGTGGATGAAAAACAACCCGGATGTGGTTAACACCGGGAGATACAAAGGAAGCTTTGCTAAGAAAACAATAGAAGGTTTTAAATCAGGTACAACTCATTGGTCACAAGCATTTGCGCTTTATCAGGTACAAGCTCATGTCTAAAAAAGTGATCTTATTAAGCCTGCAAACTTTCAGCGCCACCGGTGGCATACAAAAAATGACACGTACGATGGCGCACTCCCTGCAGCAAATCTGCGTAGAAAAAGGATGGAAGTTAAGGCTACTATCCCTTTATGATTCTGATTACGACCTGCAGCAACAATACATAAAGGCAGAAAACTTCAGGGGATTTCAAAAAAATAAATTTGGTTTTATTTTAAGTATTTTATCAACCGTAAACAATGGTGATACGCTTATCCTCAGTCACGTAAACTTTGCAATAATTGGCCTGTTGATTAAAATTTTCAAGCCTAAAGCTGATGTTTGGCTTATTGCACATGGTATTGAAGTTTGGCGGCCGTTTTCTGCCCAGCGTAAATTATTTCTTAAATACTGTGATAAAATTGTTAGCGTAAGCGAGTACACACAAAATGAGATGATAAAACGGCATAATGTTGATCCGTTGAAGTGTGTTGTTCTCAATAATGCTATCGACTCTTTTATAAACATCCCGAAAGAGATTTCAAAACCCCAAAACCTACTTAGCCGATATCGCATTAACAAGCAAACACCAGTTGTATTCACGCTAACCCGCCTGGCATCCAGCGAGAAGTATAAAGGATACGATACTTTAATTGCAACTATAGGTAAGTTAAAGGCCAAGTTCCCTGATGTTAGATACGTTCTTTCGGGCAAGTACGACCAAAAAGAAGGGCTGCGGGTAAAGGAACTTATTGCAGAGCACGGGGTCATGGGTAGTGTTATACTTACCGGCTTTATTGATGAGCGTGAACTGGCAGACCATTTCCTGCTTGCAGATCTCTTCGTGCTACCCAGCAAGAAAGAAGGATTTGGAATAGTGTTTATAGAAGCACTTGCCTGCGGCCTGCCTGTAATTTGTGGCAATGCAGATGGCAGCGTAGATGCCGTCCGGAATGGGGAGCTAGGTATAGCCATAAACCCCGATGACCCTGAAGAATTGCAGTTAGAAATTTCAAAATATCTTTCACATCCGCTAAATACAAATGAGCGAAAAGCATTGCAGCAGAAATGCCTGCAATACTTCAGCGAAGACGTGTATAGAAAAAAGCTGCAAACTTTGTTAGCTGGTTAACCTAACTATCCTCATAAATGCCTCCGGTAATAAAGGTCAAAAACTTATCTAAAGCATATCAACTGGGTACATTTGGTACAGGCACCATATCGCGTGATCTTGAGCGTTACTGGGCACGCATCAGAGGTAAGGATGATCCCTTTCTTAAAATTGGAGAAGTAAACGATCGCACAACCAAAGGCCAAAGCGATATGGTTTGGAGCCTTAAAGACCTAAATTTTAATATAGAACAGGGGGGTGCTGTAGGTGTTATTGGCCGTAACGGGGCGGGTAAGAGCACCTTGCTAAAAATATTAAGCCGCATCACCTCTCCCACTACCGGTACGGTAAAGGTAAAAGGAAGAGTAGCCAGTTTACTTGAGGTAGGCACGGGCTTTCATCCCGAATTAAGCGGCCGGGAAAACATATACCTCAACGGTGCTATACTGGGTATGCGTAAAGCCGAAATAAAGCGGAAGTTTGACGAGATAGTAGACTTTGCAGGCGTAGAGCGCTATATAGACACACCTGTAAAACGTTATTCATCAGGGATGTACGTGCGCCTGGCATTTGCTGTAGCCGCTCACCTTGAATCAGAGATACTGGTGATTGATGAGGTACTTGCAGTAGGCGACGCCGAATTTCAAAAAAAGTGTCTCGGCAAAATGGGCGATGTAAGCCGTGGGGAGGGCCGCACGGTACTATTTGTTTCTCACAATATGGGGAGCATCTTACAGCTCTGTAACACCAGCATGCTGCTCAACAACGGCAAAATCATGTTCATAGGCCCTACTGAGGCTACTGTTAAAACTTACATGAGCAGCGCCGTTACCGACAGATCGGGCATCAAGGCCATCGGCACATTGAAGGACACCATAAAAGTAACATCGCTTACTGTAAATGAGACCCCAATTGATGCTCTGTTAATGCCACATGATGAGGTACTTATCAAAGTCAATTATGAGTGTACCAAGCCGTTAAAAGAATTCAGAATCTCAATTAACGTGTTTAAAGAGGGCACAACTGTGCTCACCATGCATGATTTGGAGGTTGGCAGGCCCATTGAGCCTGGTAAGTACGAATCTATCATCAGGATACCGGCTTTCTTCCTGCGCCCGGGTGGATATACCCTGGCGGTTGGAGGGCATAACTCTAATTTTAAGAACCTGACAATTGAAAATCTGGAGTGGTTTTACATTCCGGATATCAGTGCTTTTGAGATACTGGAAGCCTGGAGTGAAAACTTCGATTTTAACAACAAGGGCCTTATAAATCTCCCGAATACAGGCGGGAAACGCACTTTTCTGGGTTGAAAGCTATACCAAAACCTTCAGAAACCACACTTTATTGAAACTCTATATTCTTGATACGCCGTCAATTTTAAAGCCGGATCATCAACGGTTAAAATACCCGTCGCACAACCGTGACTATGGCATAGAACAGGACTTTGAGATTTGGCTGCGTAAACAAAAAGAACTGCTCACCCCCGATCCTGCTGAGGCTACATGGCACTACCTGCCGGTGTATTGGACGCGCTGGCACATCAACCATAATTTCGCAGCGCATGGCGAAGGCTTGGCAGAATTACAATCAGCCGTAAACAATATCATTATAGATGACCAGCGCACCTTTACCATAACACAGTTTGATGGTGGCACACTGGTTAATCTGGGTAGAGCAACAGAGTTCACCGCTGCACGGACCACCAACGCGGGTATAGATGTACCGATACTTTGCAGTCCGCACCGCAAGCCTCCGGTCATGCCGGCAAAAACACTTAAGGCAAGCTTCAACGGATCATTCGATACCCACCCTATCCGGGTAGAAATGCAAAAACGGTATGCCGGGAGCACCGGTGTTATTGTTGGCGGCAGCCTACCTACCAGGTTTTACAAACGCTGGTTTTGGGCCATGAACTATAACCTGAATACCATGGCGTCGTACATAGCCTTGTGCCCAAGAGGAACCAGTTGTAATTCGTTCCGGTTTTTTGAGGCAATGCAATTGGGCACAGCGCCCTGCCTTATTGGGGATGCTGACGTACGTCCTTTTAAAAAGTTTATCCCTTGGGAAGAGATAAGCTACTACGCAGCTACGATTGACGATCTGGACAATATTCTTACCTCCATCAACAAAACAGAAGCGCTGGAAAAAGGGCGCAAAGCTTACCAGTACTGGAAGAATGAACTCTACTACCAGCAATGGTGCAAATACGTGATAAAAGAACTTGAGCACCTTGGTTAAAAAGCTGGATTACCTGCCCGGACTGGATGGCATACGTGCTATAGCTGCCATGCTGGTGATCATGACCCATTGGCCAAATAATTCCATTTCATTGAAATTCGGCTGGATCGGTGTCAACATCTTCTTTGTGCTGTCTGGCTTTCTTATTACGCGCATACTGGTGAACGAAAAGCCAAAGCCGTTTAAGCAGTACATTGGCAACTTCTTCTATAAACGAACCCTGCGCATATTCCCGGTATATTATCTTTTCATAGCCGCTACAAGTGTACTTCTTATGGTAAGTCGCTATGCTATACCGCAGTTGGCCGACAACGTGATCATTGCCTCGGGCATAAACGCGCTTAAAAATGCCTGGCCCAGCTACCTTACTTACACCTATAATATACGCCTTAACCTGCGGTATTTTTTCCAATGGGATGATACATCTAACCAGTTCTTCGGTCATCTATGGTCGCTATCGCTGGAAGAGCAGTTCTACCTTGTCTTCCCTTTTGTTGTTTACTTCACTAGCATCGCCACGCTGAAGAAAATAGTTTTAGGCTTAATTGTTTTATGTCCGCTTATACGGCTGTGGACTGCTGTTTATGGAGTCGGCATGGTAACTGATAAATACTGGCTTGGTGAATTGCTGTACACCAACACGCTATGCCAGGCCGACGCGCTGGCTATGGGCGCAGCGCTGGCTATATTTCCTTTTACCTTACAACACCCTTATCGCAACTTCCTTTTAGCAGCGTTTATTTGGTTAGGTGTTGGGCTTACCTGTTTATACTTTTTAAGAAAAGCAGGGTATTTTCTGGTAGAGGGGAAAAGCTTTGGGTATGACTTCCCGGGCTTTTGGTTTGACGAAAAGACGCCACATTTCCTAATCAACATCCGTGCCGCCTACCAGTATACCCTTGTCAATATTTTGGCGGTTTGCCTGGTTGCACCCGCGGTTATAAAAAGACCATTATTCCCGGCTATCCTGCAGTCAAAACCAGTAGCCTACCTGGGCAAAATATCTTACGGCATATACCTGTTCCATAATCCGCTTATCGCATTTTTTATGACTGGTGGTGCATTCTTTGGAGGGTGGTTCAAGCTAACAGAAAACCCATTGGTGCACATATTTCTTTTTATCTTGTACATGATCATATTGGTGGGACTTGCGCACCTTAGCTATAAATACTTTGAACAAAAGATCATCAGCAGGTACAAAACAAGAACAGTTGGTGTCTAACATCTCATTTTTCATTCCCGCTTTTAACTGTGCTGCTACTATAGCGGAATCGGTCGGTTCAATAATGGAGACTAACTTCGCCAAGGGCGATGAACTGATTATTGTAAACGACTGTGCAACGGATAACACTGCCGAAGTGCTGCTTGCATTGCAAGAAAAATACCCTGCCATACAGGTTTACGAACATAAAAGGAACAAGGGCGGTGCCGCTGCACGCAATACTGCTGTAGAGAACTCGGCCAACAATCTACTGTTTTGCCTTGATGCCGATAATATACTCGCGCCGGATTCCATTGCAGCACTAAAGCAATACCTGGCAGAGACCGGTGCCGATGTAGCTTCGTTTCAGTACCAGCACTTTTTCCTTAATGATATTAATAAACCGGAATACGTGTGGTCGCTGCCCGAAGGGGTGTTTGACATAAACGGTTACCTTGCCGGCGAAAACACACCAGGCCAGCATGGCAACTACCTGTTCACTAAAGAAAGCTGGATAAAAGCCTGGGGGTATGCAGAAGGTACCGGCGCGCTGGATACCTGGACCTTTGGTGCGCGGCAAGCTATATGCGGTGCCAAAGCCGTGGTGCTTAAAGATTCGTTCTATTATCACCGGTTAGATTATGAGAACTCCTATTGGATGCGCGATGCCGAGGCCAACCTGTGGTCGGTATCAGTCAAAGCTACGTATGGCCTCACCCCGTTCTTCGACAGGATTGACGAAGATTTTCTAAAATATATGCTGGGTAAGGGCCGATACACTTGGTTCCACACCCGCAGCAAAAAACCGTTAAAGCTGGTAGATAAAGACGAAAAAGCTGCATTCTACAAAAAGCTGCATAAGAAAATAGTGAAGCGTATTTATCCTAAACCAACATTGTTGCACCGCGGCATAAATAAAATTAAACGGACCCTGAAGAAATGATTGCTGTGGAACTGGAAGGACGTCTTGGCAATCAGTTATTTCAATACGCATTTATATATGCCACAGCACGCAGGCTTAATGTTAAGTTCTACCTGGATAAAAATGTGGAAGAGTTTATCCCGGCTAAGTACTTTAACCTTAAGCATGATGCCTTAAGGCCGCTTGACGAAGGCCTGTTTGCCGTTGCAGGATTTAAGAACATCTTCCGGTTTCATCTTAAAAGGCGTTTTTATCGTTTGTTGAATGCCGTCTTCCTGAACAGGCAGCAAATGGTAATTGGCAACAACGAGGAACCCGCTGAGGCTATACAAAAGCTGCAAGATAAAAGAATGTATAAGGGTTACTTTCAATCGGAACGATACTTTGAGGAAGTAAAGGTGGACCTTAAACAATTACTAACAATTAAACCCTCATACCGGCAGGAGTTTGAACGGATATTATCAGGACTTACTGCCGGACCAAAAGCTGTTATACATATCAGGCGGGGCGACTACTCCGATTTGAACATGGCGCTTCCAATCAGCTACTATAAAAAAGCTTTAAGCCATATAGCCGATAATAACATGCAGTACGTCTTTATTAGCGATGATCCCGGCTATGTAGAAAAGGAATTTGCATTTGTAAGGAACAAGTACATCTCCACTCATGATGAAATTACCGATCTACAATTTCTAATGAATGCAGATGTTTGTGTACTATCCTGCAGTTCATTTAGTTGGTGGGGCGCCTGGCTAAACAACAAACCGGGCAAAGTGGTATATGCCCCTAAAAACTGGCTTGGATATAATACCGCTCAGGAGTATCCTACAGGAATCTCCTATAATCAATCTATAAACTGGATAACCGCATGAAGCAGTTCTTGAGAAAATTGCTTGCCAGCATACTTACAGCTACTTTTGGGCGCCAAAAGCTAATGTTCCTGCTTAGTGAACCGGAGGACAATGCGCTACTCGGCTTTAAACGGGACGGCTACCTGCATGACATTGGTTGGGTAAACTCTATAGCGAACAACGCCATTATAGATGTTACCGGCCAGCCACTCCCCTGGGTAACTTACCCATTCATTCACTTTATAACGCCAAGGCTGCAGGAAACCTTTGCGCTTTTTGAATTTGGAAGCGGCAACTCAACCCTCTACTACAGCAAGAGAGTTGCACAGGTAGACAGCGTAGAGAACGACCGGCATTGGTACGAAAAGATCAGGAACACCATGCCTGTAAATGTTAATCTTTTTTATTGCGAGATGAAAGCAGGCGGCAGGTATAGCCGTTACGCGCTGGAAACTGAAAAGAAATATGATGTTGTTATAGTAGACGGACGCGACCGTGTAAATTGCTGCAAGAACAGCATCCCTGCCTTAACAGAGAACGGAATTATTGTGTTGGACGATTCAGAAAGAGCAGAGTATAGCCAGGGTACAGATCACCTAAAAGCTGCCGGATTTAAGCAGCTGGACTTTTGGGGATTGGCTCCTGGTGTAACCTATCTTAAGTGTACCAGCATATTTTACCGGGACAATAACTGCCTTAATATTTAATGCCTTTAGCTCCTATTGTTCTTTTTGTTTATAGTCGTCCTGAACACACCAGGCAGGTGCTGACTGCATTGGCAGCTAATGAACTTGCAAATGACTCGACCCTGTACATTTTTGCTGATGGGGCAAAACATGACGCGGATGCAGAAGCACTAAAGAATATTGAAGAAACCCGCAAAGTTATAAGGGAGAAGCAATGGTGCCGGGAGGTTTTCATTACTGAGTCTGTAGCCAACAAGGGACTAGCCGGTTCTGTTATTTCCGGTGTTACCCAGGTGGTAAATAAACATGGCGCTGTAATCGTTTTGGAAGATGATCTGATCACTTCCAGGTACTTCCTGCGCTTCATGAACGAAGCACTTACAACTTACCGCGAAGAGCAAAATGTATTAAGCATTGGGGCGCTCAACTTTTTCGCCGCAGATGATGCCGTAAGTGACACGTTTTTTGTACCAATACCCGACTGCTGGGGCTGGGCTACCTGGGCGGACAGATGGCAGCTATTTGAGCCTAACCCTCAAAAACTATTAAATCAGCTTAGGGAGCAAGGGCTTATAAGTAAATTCAACCTCCACGGAGCTTACCGCTTTGAAGACATGCTGATTGACCAAATAAAAGGCAATGTCAACTCCTGGGCCATACGCTGGCAGGCAGTGGCCTATCTGGAAAATAAACTAACCTTGTATCCAAAACATTCGGTCACTAAAAATATTGGCTTTGGTGCCGGCGGAACTCACGGCGGGAACGACCAGTATACCGGTAAGATAAAGTTTGCCGAAACGCCTGTAAAGGTGAAAAAACTCCTTGTTGCAGAAAATGAATCTATCACGCGGAAAATGATAGAGGGATATCGCGAGGTTACCTTACCGTCCCAAAAAGCAAAGGCAAAACGAGCCATTCGCGAACAGGTAAAACAACTCATCCCACCGGGGCTTAGCAGTTTGTACAGAAAAGCACGCCCACACAAGGGAAGCTCGGTAATGTGGGCCGGTAATTACAAAAACTGGGAGGAAGCGCAAAAAGAAACATCGGGTTATGAAGATGCTTCCATCCTTCAAAAAACGAAGGCGGCCATACTGAAGGTGAAGAACGGTGAGGCGGCCGGTGAGCGCGATTCGGTATTGTTCGACAAAGTTCCTTACAGTTGGCCGGCAATTGCCGGTCTGCTAAAAGCAACCGCAGAGAACGACAATAAATTAAATGTAATAGATTTCGGAGGTGCCTTAGGTTCCAGCTATTTTCAGTTTAAAGCCATAGCACCATTTGGTGCCAAACTTCAATGGACGGTAGTAGAGCAGCCCGCTTATGTAGACCCAGGCAATGCAGATGTAGCAGACGGAGTATTAAATTTCGCCTACACCATTGACGAGGCACTGCAAAACAACAAGGCAAACGTATTGCTGCTATCCAGCGTGCTGCAATACTTGCCAAACCCTTACGGGTTTGTTGCTTCGTTAAGTAGTTATAACTTTAAATACATACTTATCGACAGAACATCATTTATAGCTGGTAACGAGCAGCGCTTAACTATACAAAACGTACCATCGAGCATTCACCGGGCATCATACGCCTGCTGGTTCTTTAACGAAGAAGTGTTTATTGCCGTCTTTAAAAACAATTATCAACTTATAGCAGATTTTGACAGCCATATAGATTACCCGTCCAAAGCTGAAGATGGTGCAAAGCTATATTGGAAAGGCTTTTTATTTAAACTGAATGAAGCTTAACTTCTGCACTTTGTTCAACACAGCCTACCTTGCAAAGGGCATAGCACTGTACGAGTCGCTGCAGCAGCAATGTGCTTCCTTTCACTTATACATTGTTGCTTTTGATGCTAAAACGTACCAGATATTAACAGAGCTGGCGTACCCCGATGCAACTATAATCAGCCTGGATCAACTGGAGAACAAGGAACTGCTAGCTGTAAAACCGGGCCGCTCGGTTGCCGAATATTGCTGGACCTGTACACCAGCAACCGTGAGATATTGCATAGATAACTACAACCTGGATAACTGCACTTACCTGGATGCTGACCTTTACTTTTACTCTGACCCGACGACGCTAATCCATGATATGGGTGAAAGCTCTGTGTTGATTACCCCTCATAACTATCACCCAGCTTATGACCAGAGCGCCGCAGCAGGTATATATTGCGTTCAGTTCGTAACGTTTAAGAATACAGTTGACGGTAATATCGTATTAAACTGGTGGCTGCAAGCATGCCTTAACTGGTGTTATGCGCGATACGAAGATGGGAAAATGGGTGACCAGAAATACCTGGACAGCTGGCCATACATGTTTAATGGCATATACATCTGCCGCAACGCGGAAGCCGGCCTTGCCCCATGGAACGCACTTAATTATAAATATTCGGAACATAACGACAACCTCGGGGTAGATGGTAACAAGTTAGTGTTTTATCATTTTCACGACCTTAAATACCTTTCGGACGGCAGATGGTTTTTAGGCGGATACGATTTACCAGGCGACGTAATAGAAAAGGTTTATAAACCTTACCTCGCAAGGCTGGAGAGTATCGATAAAACTATAAAACAGCAATACCCGGGCACAGACAGCCTTAACGCGCTTGACGTGCAGCAAGTGACTGCATTAAGCAGCAAATACAAACTGGGTATCTATAAGATGGATCTGAAAAAATCTGCACGGCAATTCTTTTCGGATGTATTCTTTGCTTCAAAAAGAAAATATTACCAAAAGAACTACATTAAAATAGATTGATCGAGCTGTCCTACATTATCGCTACCCGCAACCGCTTGCTATTTCTGCGCATTACACTGGAACGATTGATAGCAAACCTACAACCCGGGGAAGAGATTGTGGTGGTGGACGGTGATAGCAGAGATGGCAGCAAAGAATACCTGCAAGGATTGTATACTGATGGCCGTATACAGCAGTTTATATCCGAGCCGGACAAGAACCAAGCGCACGGGTGGAACAAAGCAATGTTGATAGCGCGTGGCGAGATCATCAAGAAAATAATTGACGACGATGTGTTCTGTTACGCCGCCATTCGCCAATGCAAAGCTTATATGCTGCAACATTCGGAAGTGGATGTCGTGATCTCTAATGACCTTGGCTCCTCGCTTAACAATCCGGCGCAAATTGAAAAGTACAGCCGTTTGCCGCAGTTCAGTAAATGGCAGCAAGGCGACGTACCATCTTTTACCTTTGGCGACGTGCACATGCTGATCCGGCGAAGCGCTTTGGCCTATGTAGGATTATATAACACCTCCTTTGTTATGATGGACTGGGAGTACTCGCTGCGCATTAGTTATCTTAAAGCCAGTATCATCTATTATACAGGCTACAACGCGTTGAGCGTAGCACATGAACAATCGGTAACTTCTCATAAGAACCAACAATTAGTTCAAGATCAAGGGAAATTAGGCATGCTAATGTACAACTACGCAGGTGATGGTGCGGAGATAAGCAACTGGTCTAAACTGAAGATTTTTGCAGGCAAAAAGCTTTACGGTAAAACACAAATCTCATCGCAACAAGTCGCATTAAACACTGATACTCTTAAAGAAATCTACAATAGTTATTACCTGTACATAGATGATTGCAACATGCAGGATAGCTTTGAATTTATCACCGGAACATGAAGCATTTAATAAAGCTTCGGTTTCAAAACGGCCTTAACTTCAGCGATTTTAAACGTGATGTGTTTGACGTTAACGGAGTTAGCGAACTATTTAATTTTGAAGAAGCAGTACATCCGGACTTTGTAATATTTGGGCCTTATGGTAATGACCTGCCTCCAAAGGGCAACTATAAACGCATAGGGTATTATTGTGAAAACATAAAGCCCGATCTTTCTATCTGCGAGTATGCGTTTGGCGTTCCAAGGGAAGAGGAGGTGAAGAACAGCAGATATACTCGTATTCAGTGGCATGGTACCCGGCCAGAAGACCTGCTTAAACCAGTGAACTATAACGCAAAAAAGATATTATCGCAAAAAACCGGCTTCTGTAACTTCCTGTATTCACACCGGGTACCCTACCGGGAGGAATTCTTTAAGCAGTTGTCTAAATACAAAAAAGTTGATGCGCCGGGGAAATCCATGAACAATATGGGCAGCATAGATAAGAGTTACACCGGCAGTATGTGGGAGCGCAAGCGCCGGTTTTTAGGTGAATACAAGTTTACCATTGCCTTCGAAAATGACGTTTATCCGGGATACCAAACAGAAAAACTCTACGATGCAATGCGCGCCGATAGTTTACCCATTTATTGCGGTGACCCTTTCGTAGGCGATATTTTCGATACAAGCAGCTTTATAAACGTGAATGATTACATGGACAAGCACTGGATCAACACTAAGTTGTCGAAGTTCGGCCTGATGGATTTTGAAGATATCCGCCCTCAGTACTTAAACGGTCCTGTTCACCGTATTAAAAGAAAGTTGAAGTCGTTAGCCCGTGAAAAGAAATACAGAAAACCGGACTTCTCTGCAGTGATCGATCGCATAATAGAACTGGATAACAACCCTGAACTTTATTTAAAATACCTGAGTGAACCGTGGTTGAAAAACAACGTTTTGCAAACCTCCCGGGAAAAATGGGCCGGAATCTTTAACAATGTCTGAGCCGAAAGTATCAATCATCATCCCGGCTTATAACGCTGCTGAATACTTGCGCGAAACCATTGAAAGTGCACTTGCTCAAACTTGGTTGAATAAAGAGGTGATTGTAGTCGACAATAATTCTGCAGACGATACCTATAACGTAGCTGCGAGTTTCGGCAGCGCTATACAACTGTTAAAAGAAGTTAACCCAGGTGCGAGCTTTGCACGTAACAAAGGGCTGTCGGTTGCCACTGGCGATTACCTCCAATTTTTAGATGCCGACGATTTGCTTGCTGATAACAAGATAGAACTTCAGGTAAACAGTATAGGTCACTTGCGAGGAATAATAGCATATGGGAAACACGTCAACTTTTTTGATGATAGCGACAAGAACACCAATATGCCAGAAAGTTATTTGTCTGCTGATTATCCCAACGGAACAACGCTGTTATACGATTTGTATGGCGGAAACGATAGCATGCTTGCAGGCGGGATGATCCCGCAGCACAGCTGGTTGGTGCCCCGTTCCGTAGTTGACGATGCTGGGTTATGGAATACAATGCTGACAGTTGATGACGATGGCGAGTTTTTTTGCAGGGTTGTTTTGAGGTCGTCCGGTATGAAATACGTGCAGGATTCAGTATGTTACTACCGCAGGCACAAGCACCAAAATAACTTAAGTGCGCAAAAACAAAGTGCCGCCTTGCATAGCGCGTTCAGATCTATTCAGCTTAAGGAGCAGCACATTAAAGATCCATCTATTGATAAGTTGCTAGCTAATCAGGCTATGCATTTGCTGAGTAACGCTTACCCAGCCCATCCTCAGCTCTGTAGTGAAATTGAGCAGTTTATAAAAGAGAGGGGGGGGGCTACCTGGTTGCCATATCAAGAAGGCTTGCATAAACAATTGAGAAAGTTATTTGGCTGGAAAGCTGTAAGGCTGCTTAGCTATTACAAAAACGGCGGGCACAAGAATGAACTTTAATTCGCTTAAAAATATTGCTAAGCAATTTCCTTTTGTTTATCCTGCCCGGCTTGTTAATTCAGTTAAGGAATGGATAGATCGGGAAAATGCAAAAAGCGGAGTTTACAAAAGTGTACGCAACCATTCTTATCTACAGCTTGAACATAGTGAGCACCACACGCATACTCTACCGGACGGGAAAGATGGCGATAAACAAAAGTTTAGCTCAAATTTGTTCTATCAAACTGCCCCGGGCTATTTATATAACATCAAAGACTGTTACTTTTACAAACAGCATGGTTTAGTGCTCAGCCGCCGTAATGAATTGTTTACTGAGTTCACGCATAACTTCAATATAAGTTCTCTTCGAAAATTTATCATTAGGCACCCATTTTTCACGTTCTCTACCAACGTAAAAAAAATAACGGGCACAGGTGCAGTATTAGTATCGCCACAAAGCCATAACTATTATCACTGGTTGTTCGATGTATTGCCAAGGATCAAACTCTATAAGTCGGTCCATGAGCAAATTGATTGCTACTGCATATCATCAGCAGTTCCTGAAAAATTTCTGGAGATTTTAACATTGTTCGGAATATCCAAAGAAAGAATACTACTTGTAAATAACCATGTTAAACTGCACTTTGATAACTTATTCCTGGCATCGTTGCCGGGGAGCGAAGGGCGAACACCTGGCTGGGCAGTAAGTTATCTACGCGGAGTTCTACTTAATGGTACTTTAACGGATCCCAATAAAAAAAAGGTCTACTTTAAAAGAGGTGAGAATGCCGGACGCAAAGTACTTAACGAAGCAGAAGTCATCCTTCTCCTGCAAAAGGAAGGCTTCGAGATAGTTGAGCCTGATATGTTGAGTATTGCAGAACAAGCCGCGCTAACGCAAGCTGCTTCTGTTGTGGTAGGTGTACATTCCGCCGCCCTGGCAAATATCTTATTTGCCAAAGAGGGTACTACCGTGATCGAAATATTTTCTCCGGATTACTTTCGCACCGATTGCTATTTCACCCTCGCACGCATATTAAAGCTTAACTATCATTATATGGCAGGTGCAAAGCCGCAAAACGCTGCATGGGGTAACATCATCGTTGATTTAAACGAATTGAAAGACTTGTTACCCAATGATTAAAAAGGGTTCTTTAATTACTATCGATCTTTTACGTGCTGCAGCAGCTCTTGGGGTGTTCTATTATCATCAGCATGTTGGCTCCTTGCTTGCTAAGTACACCAGGTGGCAGGCATTGGCGCATACAGATAATTTTGGTGCAACTTATGCAGTTCCGCTTTTCTTTTTGCTTAGTGGATACTGTATTCATCTTTCAAATCTGAAATATCTTCAAGCCAACAAACCGCTGCCCTTAAAAGAGTATTACATAGCTCGTTTTCTACGGATTTATCCTCCGTATCTCTTTGCATTACTGTTTGCCATAGCTGTACAATATTTCACTTATGGTAAGTCGCCCAGTACCGGTGATTTTTTATGGCACCTGTTAGCCCTTCAAGGATTTAGCAGCGCATACTTTAACACCATTAATGCGGTGTTATGGACTATTACTGTAGAAATCGCTTTCTACTTAATTTATCCATTGTTTTATGCGGTTAGGCAAAAGGGTTCGCTTACAAAGGCTTTAATATTTACCTTTATAGTAAGCGTAACAAGTATATTAATCTGTTCATATCACGATGGTCTTACTTTCCCGACGCGCTTTTTGATTACCAACCTTTGGTTTGCCTGGTGTTGGGGTGCGTACCTTGCAGATAACGATCAACCCTTATGTTTGCACCTGCAAAAACCTTGGTTTTTAGCCTTTAATTTACTGGTGATAGTGGCTTTTGCAGCAATACGGATCATTCCAGACAACTTGCCCATTGTGTTCGATCAATTGAACATTCTTATATGGACATTGCCGTTCTTATGGGTTATATCCAACGAGCAGTGGATTCGTTCGCATTCCAGTTTACCAGTGCGGATTTTTAGTGCTATAGGCTTGTCAAGCTATTCACTTTACCTGCTTCATCAACCATTAATCATATTAAAAAATTATTTAACGCACCGCTTTGTACCAGAGCCGCTGCAATTACCTGTACTATCAGCCGGGATAGTCGCTATACCTGCTATTTGTTGGTTAAGTTTCAAATACATAGAAACGCCTTTTACTAAAAGAAAAAAAGTTCTTGCCACAACAGCCGCTTAATGTACTTACCCTAGCTACCGGGAAACAGCTGTATATAAATCTGGCTGTAAACCTCGCAAGGTCGTTCCGTTGGTGGAATAAGGATAGTGGTATAACGTTTTACCTTGTTACCGACATGACAGATGATCTGCCGCCGGACGTAAAAAGTTACGTGAATATTATACAGATAGCTTCTGATGAGCTTGGTAAAGGATTTTCTCCTAAGCTGCATCTGGATAAAATAGCACCGATGGGGCGCACGTTGTTCATAGATAGCGATTGCCTCGTATATGGCAGCTTGTTGCCTGTATTTGAGCGGTTTAAGGAGCGCCATGTTTCTGTAATTGGGACGCCTATACAAGACGGCGAATGGTTTGGTGACATTGCTGCGGTTTGCAAAAGATTTAGCATCGGGCAGTTGCCGAAATTTAATGGAGGCGTATACTACCTGGAGGAGGGCGAAACGGCAGGTAAAGTTTATCAAACTGCACGCGAGCTGGAGCCGCAGTATGATGCTATAGGGTTTAAACGACTCCGTAACCGTCCTAATGACGAGGTGCTGATGGCCCTTGCTATGGAGCTGCATCAGCAACGGCCCGTTGTTGAAGATGGAACTGTATTAGCAGAATTTGTAAATTATCAATCAGGTATAAAGTCCGATGTTTTAACTGGCAAAGCGGTTTTGTTCAATACACCCGGCCACGTAAACTACCAACCTAACTGGCCGTTAACCATTGCCCGCCCACTTATCGTTCATTTTCTTGGCCATCACAATCAAACGTTGCCTTACCTTAAAGAAGCAACGCAACTGGAATATATGTTTAGCAACAACTATAGTATAGCCAAAGCCAGGTCACTTACCTTTTTAAAAGTTACCGCACCAGCTTTACTAAAGAGTACTTTAAAAAATATCCTGCGGCCGCTTTATCGTACTATAGCGGGGACACGTCAAGTTCCCCCGTCTGAAAGGATAATTGAGTAATGGTCGACGTAAGCATTATAATACCTACCTATAATCGCCTTTGGAGTCTGCCAAAAGCAATAAGTAGTTGTCGCGAGCAAGGCCCAACAACAGAGGTGATCGTAATAGACGACGGCAGTACCGATGGTACTTGGGAGTGGTTACAGCAGCAACAGGACCTTACATTGCTTCGCCAGGATAACCAGGGTAAGGACTGGGCTGTTAATAAAGGGTTTGCTCTTGCAACAGGGAAATACGTTCGCTTTTTGGACTCAGACGACTGGCTGCTGTCCGGCTCTACAAAGGCGCTGTTTGAAGCTGCAGAGCGGGGCGAACTTGATGTAACCTGTGCGGGTTATCAGGTATTTACAGAAGACGAACAGTTAATAAAAGAAATACAATGGACTGTTTGCGACGACTTTTTGGCGCAACAACTTGGCGAGTGCGACTCCTCGCACTACAGTGCTTATCTTTTCAGGAAGAGCTTTATAGAAGACATACCCCACCGGCAGGAATTTGCAGCGCTAGATGATCGGCAATTCATCATAGAAGTTGCCCTAAAGTTGCCCAAAATTGGGTACGTACAGCAAAGCACCTTTGCTCACCGGGCACACGGCCGGCAAAGGCTTCAAAATGCTTCGGGGTTGACAGAAGCCGCCAGCCATTTGGCCCAACTGAATATCTATAAAAAATGCTTTGAAAAGCTGGAGCAGGAAGGCAGGCTCACGCAGCGTTACAAGAGTGCAGCCAGCAACAAACTTTGGCACCTGGCGCATTGGATTGCTAAAACAGATATTAACACAGGCCGTGAGGTTTATAATTGGCTATATCAATTAAGTCCGGCTTTTATTCCTGGAGAGAACAGAGGTATAGCGCGCATGTACAAGTTAATGGGCTTTGCAGCAACAGAACGGTTACTTACCATACGGCGCTTATTAAATGCCAGATAAGCCGTTAAATATTTTTTATGCAGAACCTGACCCGGACAGGTGGATCAGGTTTGACCGGTATCCGAGGCGATTTATTCGCAGGGTAGTCAGAGGAAAACAACGACCCGGCGGGGTGATGACCGTAGCGCTCAACCTCATGCGGGGATTGGACAAGATGAACGTACCCTATCGGTTTAATGATTACAGGTATCTTAAAAAACATCCGGAGGAGATTGCCTGCATTATAGGCAAGCCACACTTGTTATTTGAACGACAATGGAATAACCCGGTAATTTTAGGAGCAGGCATCTACTCCCATCCTATTGACAGGCCAAACCTTTTTACAGAGTTCCCCAACGTTAAACGATTTTTGGTACCCGGGGAGTGGATGCGGGAAATGTGCGCGCCTTACTACGGCGATAAAGTACTGGCTTGGCCAACAGGAATAGACACAGACATTTGGACCACAATACCAGGCGAAAAAACTACTGACTTCCTGATATATGATAAGGTAAGATGGGAACGGGAAAGGCTTGAACAGGAACTTATTGAACCTTTGAAACAAACGCTTTCTAACAAAGGCCTCATAACCGAGTACATTAAATACGGGAACTATACACACGACGAGTTACGGGACAAACTCTCACGGGCAAAAGCAGTATTGTTTTTATGCGAGCACGAAACGCAAGGATTGGCTTACCAGCAAATATTGGCAACAAATACACCTATTCTTGCCTGGGACAGAGGTGGCTACTGGCAAGACCCGGAATACTACCCCGAAAGGGTGAAGTATCAGCCTGTAAGTTCCGTCCCTTATTGGGATGAACGGTGCGGTGAGAGATTCACGGACATGAATGACTTTGAAGCTTCGCTGAATACCTTTCTACAAAACATAGATAGATTTTCGCCAAGAAATTACGTGCTGGAGAATTTAACGTTAGAGATATGCGCGAAAAAGTATTTGCAGATAGCTGAGGATGTTTACAAAGAACTGAATGCTAGATGAAAATCCTGTTGATAATGGATCCGGGCATACCTGTACCGCCAATGCTATACGGCGGACACGAACGACTGGTATACCTTTTTGCTGAAGAGTATCACCGTCTGGGGCATGAGGTGACCTTATTAGCGGGGCCAGACTCTTACTGCAACGGAACAACAATCACCTTTGGCACCAATGACCTGGAACGTTCGAATGCGACAAAGAACAAGGAAATCGTTTCTGTTTGGAAGTACCTGCATCACAACAAAAAAAGCTTCGATCTGGTACATAATTTTGGCAGGCTGATCTATCTGTTGCCGATCCTCAACGGCAATTTAAAAAAGCTAATGACCTACGGGCGGCCGGTATCACGAAAGGGGATTAAGTTGTTTACAACTCTGCCGAACCGTAATCTGTTATTTACCGCCTGCAGTAACTATTGTGTATCTACCGGTAACGTGGCCGGCAGCTGGAACACCGTTTACAATGCGATAGACTTTAGTCGCTACGAGGTAAATGATGTGCTTAATTTTAATATGCCGTTGATGTTCCTGGGCAGGCTGGACAAGATTAAGGGAGTACACACAGCTATTGAAGTAGCAAAGGCAACAGGCAACAACCTTATCCTTGCGGGTAACGTGTCACACACCTCTGATAACCTGGCGTACTTTAAAACCCTGATAGAACCACAGATCGACGGTGAACAAATACGGTATGTTGGCCCACTAAATGATCTACAAAAGAACAATTACCTGCGACAATCAAAGGCCCTTTTGTTCCCTATAGAATGGGATGAACCATTTGGCCTGGTAATGATAGAAGCGATGGCCTGCGGCACGCCTGTGATTGCTTTTAAGCGCGGTTCCGTGCCGGAAGTAGTTCAGGAAGGTGTTAACGGCTTTGTTGTACAGGATAAAGCGGGAATGGTAAAAAAGACATCAGAACTGGCGAAAATAGATCGGTTAAGGTGCCGCCAAAATGCGGAGAGCAGATTTGATGTTAAAGTGATAGCCTCCGAATATCTTTCACTTGTTAATGGCTAAGAAAGTATTGTTGATCACATCAGGGCAACCTTCTCTAAATCCCAGGTTGGTTAAAGAGGCTGACGCCCTTACCGATGCAGGATACCATGTTACCGTGCTTTATGCGTATTGGAATAACTGGGGTACAGAACTCGACACCAAACTGCTGACGCAAAAAAAATGGATGGCCATAAGGGTTGGCGGTGATCCTGTTGACAAACCATTAGCTTTTCTAAAAAGCCGTATGTTGTTTAAAGCGTCCAGGCTTATCGCTGAGAAAAGCGGTTATAAAATCATCTCCAAATATGTTATCGCCCGCAGTTCTAAAGCGCTTATTGAGGAAGCTAAAAAACACAATGCAGACCTTTATATAGCACATAACCTGGGTGCGTTGCCGGCAGCTGTTGAAGCTGCAAAGCGTCGTACCAAGCCCTGCGGCTTTGATGCCGAGGATTTTCACCGGCATGAAACAAGCAACAATGTTGCTGATAAAGATGTAATCTTAAAAAGCTCAATTGAGGACAGGTATTTACCACAGGTAAATTATGTTACGGCCAGCAGCCCGCAAATAGCAGAAGCTTATCAAAAAATATATCCAAACCTGGATCCGGTAATTGTATTGAATGTATTTCCAAAAACGAGTAATCCAATTACTAAACCTGAACAATCCGGTGTTATAAAGCTATTCTGGTTCTCACAGACGATTGGTAATAATCGCGGAATAAATGATGTTGTAGACGCACTAAAAACACTGCCCAACGAGCACTTCGAATTACATCTATTAGGAGATGTGCCGGCCAGCAGCGAACAATTTGTAAGCTTAATTAAAGATAGCGGCATCAACGTTCAGTTCCATTCAACAATGGAAGCCGATAAACTTACTGAATTTTCACAGCAGTTTGATGTAGGATTGGCGTTAGAGCCCGCGTTTACCATTAATAACGATATTGCATTAAGCAACAAGCTTTTCACTTATATGCAGGCAGGCCTCGCTGTGATTGCAAGTGACACAAAAGCGCAGCGTGCCTTCATGCAAGCTAATCCTGATCTGGGCGAGGTTTACCCCAAGGGAGATTATAAATCTCTTGCGGAGATACTAAGCCGCTATTATGAAGATAGCGGCCGTCTTCAACTTCATAAAGCTACCTCTGCCAACCTTGCTGCCGACCGCTACAACTGGGAAACAGAAAGTAAAAAGTTTTTGAAGGTAGTGGAAACAACTATAAGCAACTTCAATGACGTTAGCAGGTAAACGCTCCACTAATTGGTTTTACGGAGTAGACAGCATCCGCTTTGTGCTGGCCTTTATTGTAATGCTATCGCATTTTGATAATGTATGGGCCGAAAGTCTTAAGAATTCTGCTATACTTCCTGTTAAACTGGCTGGCGCCTTTCTTGCAAACGCCTTTGATGGCACATCTGCGGTAATAGCTTTCTTTATTATTTCGGGCTTTGTTATACATTATCCTTGCAAAGGCGGGATAGCTCATGTAGGTCGCTTCTGGATTCGGCGTTTTGTTAGAATTATTATTCCCTTAGCATTGATTTGTATAGCAGGATCAGCTTTCAATCATCCGGAAAAGACAGTAACGTGGAGTTTGTATTGTGAGTTAATTTACTATGCAATCTACCCTGCCTTGCTGAGCATTAACTTAAGTTGGAAAAACAAGTTCATCCTTTCTTGGCTGGTTGCAGCAGTGTTCATCCTGGTAGCTGCTAAGCATGATATTTTCGCATTGGTAAGGCAAACAGGTATCGGTTATCATGGCTACTACTGGCAATTTGGAAACTATTTTACCTGGATAGTGGGCTTGCCTTGCTGGCTGCTGGGGGTGTTGATAGCCGAGAATATAGATCAGGCAAAAGAAATTAAATTCTCGCGACTGCAAGGTTATCGTACTCTTGTTTTCTTTGTTAGTTGCCTTTGCAGCGTGGCTAAGTTCCATGCGCATTTAAGTTATATCATCTCCATGAATCTGTTTGCACTATTACTGTACAAGTGGATAGAAGCAGAAATATCTTACTACAAAAATCACTCACCTTATTCTTCTCTTGAGCGGATGGGGAAATTCTCATACTCATTATACTTGTGTCACCCGCTGGTTTTCTTGTTACTAAAACGATGGTTGATAATAGATAATGCTACTTATATCCTCTTTGTGGTACTAACAATAGTTGCCGCATACCTTTTTTATCTGGTGATAGAAAAACCATCTCATAAACTGGCCCGGCACATCAACGGGCTGCTATTCTCAACTGATTGAAACGCGTTCTTATTATCTCTCCTTACTTTCCTCCTTCCAACATGCCTGATATGCAGCGTGTGAGAATAAGCCTACCCTTTTTTAAAGAAAATGGTTGGGAGGCCGAAGTACTAACAACAGACCAACAGCTGAGTGACGCTCCAAAAGATCCATTACTAACAAAAAGTATTCCCAAAGACATACTCGTACATACGGTTAAGGCATTAAACAAGAAGTGGACAATGAGAATAGGCTTTGGTAATATAGCTTATCGTTCCTGGTGGTTTTACAAACAAAAGGGGAATGATCTGCTAAAACAGAAACAATTTGACCTGATATACTTTTCAACCACTCAGTTCTCGGCGTGCACTCTTGGTGCTTATTGGCGGCGGCGATTTGGTATACCGTACGTTATTGACATGCAGGATCCCTGGCATACGGATTATTACCTTAATAAACCGAAACATGAACGCCCCGCCAAACACTGGCTATCCTATCGGGTTAATAAATGGCTGGAGTCAAAAGCCATGAAGGATGTTGGAGGATTGATAAGCGTCTCTCCGCAGTACATCGCAGATCTAAAGGCAAGGTACCCTGAAATAAAAGATATTCCGACTGCGATTATTACGTTTGGTAGTTCCGATCAAGACATGGCGATTGCAAAAAAACACGGAGACGACTTCCCCAAGCTACTTAATCCTACCTATAAAAACGTTGTTTATATAGGGCGGGGTGGTACTGATATGCATAAAGCTATAACGCCTTTTTTTGAATCAATTAAGCAGGGGCTGTCTCAGCAGCCAGAAGCATATAACAGACTGAGGTTGCATTTTATAGGTACCAGCTACGCCCCACAGGATACTGGCACCCCTACAATACTCCCTCTTGCGAAAGAGTACGAGTTAGAAGGGATAATTACTGAAGTAACAAACAGGATAAGCTATTATCACGCGTTAAGCACAATTAAGCAGGCCGATGCGCTTTTTATTCCAGGCTCAGATGATGCTAAGTACACCGCATCTAAAATTTACCCGTACTTACTCAGCAAAAAGCCTCTGCTTGCTATTTTCCACAGGCAGAGCCCGGCTATAAGCACCTTAAAAGAGTTTGACGCGACAGATGTACATAACTTTGACAATGATGCACACTTACAGGAACACATAAGAAGATTTTTGATGTCTGTGTTAGAAGGCAAAGCCATCCCCCCGGTTTATAATGCTGACGCTTTGGTGAGATACTCCGCAAAAGAGCTTACACGGAAACAGTGCGAACTTTTCGACAGCGTAATAGAATCTTAATGAGTATAAATTATCCGAAGAAACTCGCTATAATTACAACGCACCCCATACAGTATTATGCGCCTGTATTCCGGTTATTGGCGCAGCAACTGGACCTGAAAGTATTTTATACCTGGGGAGAAGCTTCGTTAAGTAAACATGATCCTGGGTTTGGTAAAAAAATCAAATGGGACATTGACCTTTTAGACGGATACAAATACGAATGGGTTCACAACTCAGCCTGTGACAAAGGTTCACACCACTATAAAGGCATAAAAAATCCTTCCCTTATAACAGAACTGGAACAATGGCAGCCTGATGCAATTTTGGTTTACGGTTGGGCTTATCACAGCCACTTACGTGTTATCAGGCATTTTTCAAAAAAGATCAAACTCCTGTTCCGTGGCGACTCTACCTTGCTTGATGATAGTAACGGTGTAAAAAGCCACCTTAAAGCTGTTTTTTTAAGATGGGTTTACAACCACATTGATATTGCTATTTATCCCGGCCAAAATACCATGGCTTACTTTAAGAAGTATGGTGTTGAAGATCATCGCCTTGTTTTTGCACCCCATGCTGTAGAAAACAGCAGGTTTGCAGAAGACAGGTCCGTTGACGCTGCTGCTATTAGGGCGTCATTATATATCGACAATGAAAGGCTCATGATATTATTCGCCGGAAAGTTTGAGAAGAAAAAAGACCCTTTGCTGCTGTTGAAAGCTTTTCAACAGCTTAGCCAACCTAATATACACCTGTTGTTTGTTGGGAACGGTCCATTAGAAAAGGAATTAAAACAACACGCTAACTGCTGGGCTAATATCCACTTTCTAAACTTTCAAAATCAGTCGGCAATGCCTGCAGTATACCAGGCTTGTGATCTATTCTGCCTGCCATCAATGGGACCGGCGGAGACCTGGGGATTAGCCGTTAATGAAGCCATGGCTTGTTCCAAAGCCATTATTGCTTCTGATAAAACTGGGTGCGTTCCCGACCTGGTTGTAAATGGTCGCAATGGCTTTATATTTAAAGCCGGCGATGTTACTTCATTACTCGAAAAGTTAAATTTGGCGGTTGAACAAGGCAAAATGGGATTAACGAGTATGGGAAAAGTGTCGAATGAAATGATAATACCCTGGAATTTTGAGGTACAGGCTGAAGTGATTGTAAAACAGGTAAATGGCTAAGCGTACCGCAAATCCTATTGAGCGGTATATTGTACTATATATACCATGGCTGTTATCGTTGCTTTTTGCTAATGATGCCATAGTATCGTACTTTATTGCCTGGTTGGGTTCGTTCTTTATATTTTTTATATGCTACTCCGGATATATTAAGCCAATACCAACCGACAGGAACATTGGCGAGCAACTAATGCGACCGATTTTCCTCGTTCAAATTGTATTTGTGGGTTATATGGCGTGCAGCTCCATTTTTTACTTTCTGAACTTGCTTGGGGTAAACGATCTCTCTGGCCAGGGCATATACTTTATTGTCGATAAGGAAAAACTTGCGCTTACTGCTAAATGCCAGCAGTACTATGCACTGGGCCATGCGGCTTTGGCTTCGGGCATGATACTGTTCATGAACTACGACTTTAAGCCCCAATACAGGACGGACAGAAACAAACTCGCCAACGTTATCTTCCAGATAGCAGTCATCTCGCTTCCCATTTCCATACTGTCCATCCGTATTCCGGGGTTGAGCCAATTCTATTTTCAGTTTAGTTCACTGAGCTTTATAGCGGGCACATTAGCCCTTGCTTTTGCTATTCCATTAAAAAAAGCAGCGACTATATTTTTCAGTTTACTGCTATATATTTCCAACTTTTACCAGGCGCTTACCTCCGGTTTCAAAGAACCGATCATAATAAGTGTTTTAGTATTAGGTATATTTCTCTATCCCAATTACAAAAAAATAGTAACACTTGTGTTCGGGCCGGCACTATTGTTACTGTTTATCTTTTTGCCCACCTATAACCACGTTTTCCGTGAGAATGCGTGGGGAGATAATGTCGATTCTGACGAGGCTTATAAACTAGCACTAGACGCAACGATAAATGGCGATGAGGAAGAGGATAACTCAACCTGGGGTTTCCTGGTATTCAGGTTAAGCGAAGTGGATATGTTTACAACGTACCTGCAATCCACACCGGCAAATGTAGGATACTATGGCTTTACGCTTGTAAAGCAATCGGCAGTGGCAATAGTGCCCCGTATAATTTGGCCTGGCAAACCTATTACAGAGGATTGGGTAATGGAGCGCGTTTACAATGCCGGTGTTGTAAAACGAGGTTCTACCGTGTCTGCCAAGCCCGCCTATATTGTTGATGGCTACCTATCATGGGGTATCCCAGGGGTTTTCTTTTCGCTGTTTATTTTTGGTGCACTGGCACAGTCAATCTCTGTTAAAGCTGAACAGCTTTTTGGTGGATATATATTGGGGACGGCACTTATATACAGCGGCTTATTCCAAATATTTTGGCGTGGACTAAGCTTTGAATTTTTAGTAAATTCTGTTTTTTGGAGTTATGTTACCATGCTGATGGTGCATAAAATATTGTTGAAAAAACGCATCCTTGAGAAGATTTGAAGATACTGCACATAACACCTGCTTATAAGCCTGCCTACGTGTATGGTGGGCCTACTATGTCAGTAGCAATGTTGTGCGAAGAGCTTACAAAAACAGGTGTTTTTGTAGACGTTTTTACTACTACCGCCAACGGCAACACCGAACTTGATGTTACTCCAAACGTGCTGCAAAATGTAGACGGGGTTGATGTGACCTACTTTAAACGTATTACTAAAGACCACACCCATTTTTCGCCTGCTTTACTAAAGCACTTGAATGGACACGTCAGGAACTATGACGTGGTTCATATTCATGCCTGGTGGAACCTTGTTTCCGTTCTTTCCTGCTTTGTTGCTGTAAAGAACGGCATTCCTGTTGTAATCTCGCCCAGAGGTATGTTGAGCTCCTACTCATTTGATAACGGTATTAAAGGTATTAAGTCAATTTTACATAATAGCATAGGTAAAAGGTTGCTCAGTAAGTGCCACATTCATGCGACATCTGATTATGAAGCGGCGGTCATTAAAAGGTTAATCAATACAGATCGCATACACGCCTTACCAAACTTTGTTAAGCTATCTCATTCTGAAAACAACACTAGTCCAATGCCAACTAAAGAACTAAAGCTTCTCTTCTTTTCCCGTATTGACGAGAAGAAAGGGTTGGACATTTTATTGGAGTCGTTAAAAATTTTGACGCTACCTTTTCAATTAACCATTGCCGGTGATGGCAATCCGGTTTACATTGAAAAACTTAAACAGCTAAGTACAGTCATTCAGGACAAAATCAGTTGGGTTGGGTTTATAAAGGAAGACAAGTTCAATCTGATTGCAAAACATGATCTCCTGGTATTGCCGTCGCACGACGAGAACTTTGCCAATGTTGTAGTAGAAAGTTTAAGTGTAGGTACCGCTGTTTTGTTGAGCGAAAATGTGGGGCTTGCCGATTACGTCCTCGACAATAACTTTGGATGGGTTTGCAAAACTACTCCATCATCAATTACTGAAAATATAGCCAATGTAGCGGCTAATAAAGTTTTATTAGAAGACATCAGAACAACAGCACCCACCAGGATAAAACAAGACTTTACAGGGGAACCATTAACAAAACAATATATCGATCTTTACCAGCATGTTATTGATCAATGAGCGACTATAAAGATTACGGCTTTCAGGAAAATACCATTACGCATAACCTCAGGTACATGCTTAAACCACTGCTCGGTATGCTTGACAAAGGTAAGAACCGGTGCATACTGGATCTGGGCTGCGGCAACGGCTACCTTGTAAATCATCTGGTATTATTAGGGTACAACGCCTACGGAACAGATGCCTCACAAGAAGGCATTGCTATTGCCAAACAGTCTAATCCGGACCGCTTTTTTGTGCAAGACCTATCCAGCAACGAGTTGCCTGAAGAATTACGGAAGATCCACTTTGACACAGTGATATCTACAGAAGTAATAGAGCACTTGTATGACCCGGATGCATTTATAAATTTTTGCAGGCAACAACTTAGCCCGGGAGGTGAGCTCATTATTTCAACGCCATATCATGGTTATTTAAAAAATCTTCTCTTGAGCGTCACTGACAGTTGGGACAAACATCAAAATCCGCGTTGGCTGGGCGGGCACATAAAAATGTGGTCGGTAAGAACATTAACCGGTTTGCTTGTTGATAAGGGTTTCACCGTAACCAACTTTGCTGGCTGTGGTCGGATACCTTATGTTTGGAAAAGCATGATCATTAAAGCCCGTCTAAGTTGAATACGGAGTTTTCCTTTATCATTCTCACTTATAATGAGGAGGTACATCTGCCACGTTTGCTGGCGTCAATTAAAGACTTGGATGCCGAAACGTTCGTGCTAGACTCTTTCAGTAACGACAACACCTTGCAGCTTGCAACAGCTGCAGGAGCCAAAGTGCTACAGCATAAATTTGAAAACCACCCAAAGCAATGGCATCACGCGTTAACCAACTTTAAAGTAGTTACGCCATGGGTATTCTGCCTCGACGCAGACCAGGTGATTACACCCGAGCTAAAGCAGCTACTGCGTAGCTTTACAGATTCAGATTATGCCGGTATTAACGGCATTTACTTCAACCGTAAAAACTTCTTCAAGGGCAGGTGGATAAAACACGGTGGCTATTACCCTTTTTACCTGCTTAAAATGTTCCGCTTCGGTGTTGGCTATTCTGATCTAAATGAGAACATGGACCATCGGTTCATTGTACCCGGCAACACCGCCGTCTGGAAGAAGGGTTACATTTTGGAAGAAAATTTAAAAGAGAACAACATCCGCTTTTGGATAGAAAAACACAACCGGTACAGTGACCTGCTTGCTTTGGAGGAAACCGAGAGAAGACGGGGACTACGGATGCAAACTTTACAACCAAAATTTTGGGGTACACCAGACGAACGCACAGCGTGGCTTAAATTGCGCTGGTGGCACATGCCGTTGTACCTTAGGCCGGTACTCTACCTCTTTTACCGCCTGATTTTCAAATTGGGGATATTAGATGGACGCACGGGTATTATTTTCCATTTTATGCAGGCGTTCTGGTTTCGCCTGGTAGTAGATATTAAAATAGATGAACTAACAAAGACAGTAGATAATGCAAATAGGGATAAAAAATAACGTAGCTGTAAGGTTTGGCATTACTTTCCTTATACTATTCGTGCTGTTCTATTATGCCAACATTATCTTCTTTGGCCTTACTACCCGTCACAACAACTACAGTCTTTTCTTAAGTGAGCATTTAAACTATATAGCCTGGTTAAGGCATGCTTTGCTGACCAGTTCCTCTACAGTACTAAACTGGCTAGGCTATTCATCGGTTGCAAGCGATACCCAACTAATGGTGGCCGGACATGGACGTATAGAAATGGTATATACCTGCCTTGGGCTAGGCGTAATGAGCTTTTTCGCAGCTTTTGTAATTGCTTACCCAAAAAAAATTAAAGCTAAATTAATCTTCCTATTTACAGGACTACTATCCATACAAATCTTAAATGTTTTCAGATTAATGCTGCTGGCTTTATTCTGGACCAAATCCAAGAACCGAATTATAGATCACCACATTATCTTCGATGTAGTGATTTATATATTGATCTCCGTGGCCTTATACTACTGGATAAACAACAAAGCAACAAACACCAATGGGCACCACCAAACTGTCTGAATATGATAACGCTCCTTACCATCCGGGTGGAAGTGCAATTAAACGTTTGCTTTGGTTTTACGTCAATGCTATTGTGTTTAAAACAAGTTTGCTCCCCATTAACGCAATTAAAGTGGCTTTACTGAAGTTGTTTGGAGCAAAATTAGGCAGCAGGGTTGTTATTAAGCCTTGCGTAAATATTAAATACCCGTGGCACCTTGTTGTAGGTAACGATACCTGGATAGGCGAAGGTGTTTGGATAGACAACCTGGTACCTGTAACTATAGGCAGCGATATTTGCATTTCACAAGGAGCCATATTGCAAACAGGTAGTCACAATTACAAACAGCGCACGTTTGACCTGATTACAGGCAATATTGTGTTGGCTGATGGTGCTTGGATAGGATGCTGTGCCATCATCAACCAGGGAATAACGGTAGGATCACACGCGGTGTTAACCGCAGGATCTGTAGCGACGAAAAATTTAGATGCTTTTGGTATTTACCAGGGCAACCCGGCAGTAAAAGTGCGGGAGAGAACTATTGAATAACTATGGTAACATTAAGCAAGTCATCGAGTAAACTCATCTACCTAGCTATAATCTTCGGGATGATAATGTTGGCAGGAATATTTATTATAACTAAGAACCGACCTAAGCACTTGGAAGACCCACGTGAAAAAGGCAGAACGGCAGATGCAGCTAGCATCCATGAAATTGCTTTACTTGATAATGCAAATACAAACGCGGTGTTTGTTTTCACCAAAGATTACCCGCAGTTTAATAACTTGAAAAATAAGGTTATACACATGAAGCCGCTTAACCTTGATCTGAGTCTAGATTTTGACAAGGCTGTTCATAAAGGCTTTATGGGGCCTATATACATACTGCTCCCATCCTACTATGTAGGTGTTCGCGCATCTGTAATTATGAAATGCTTCCCAGGCTATAAAGGTTTTAAACTAAAGGAGCTCAGCAACAACTACGTGCTTTATTATTCCAATCAGCCGCGGTAATTACTGGTTTATGGCCCGCCAGAGCAGGTCTTTTAACTCGTTGATGTTCTTTTGCGCCACAGAAGAAATAAACACGTAAGACATTCCTTCAGGTACGTCCCTCTTCATCTCTGTCTGCAACTCCTCATCCAGCATGTCCGATTTGGTTATGGCAAGCACGCGTGGCTTATGCATCAGTTCCGGGTTATACTCGTTTAATTCGTGCAACAGTATTTCGTACTCTTCCTTTATGGTTCTACCAGTGTCGGCCGGCACCATAAACAGTAAAACGGAATTTCGCTCTATATGACGAAGGAAACGTATACCCAGCCCTTTCCCTTGTGAGGCTCCCTCTATAATGCCTGGAATATCCGCCATCACAAATGACTTGTTACCGCGGTAAGATACAATGCCAAGATTTGGCACCAGCGTGGTAAAGGCATAGTCTGCAATCTCCGGCTTGGCTGCAGAGATAACCGAAAGCAATGTTGATTTACCTGCGTTTGGAAAACCAACCAAACCCACGTCAGCCAATATTTTTAACTCCAGTACGTTCCATTTTTCACGCCCGCTCTCGCCAGGTTGCGCAAATCTAGGAGTTTGCCGGGTAGCCGTTTTAAAGTGCCAGTTGCCCAAACCTCCTCTACCACCTTCGGTAAGTATTTTAGTCTCGCCGTCTTTTGTTATTTCAAACAGTACCTCCCCCGTTTCTGCATCGCGGGCTATGGTTCCTAAGGGCACTTCCAGTATCTCGTCACGACCAGTCTTACCTGTACTTAACGAACTACCTCCCGGATCGCCATCCCCCGCAATAACGTGCTTACGATATTTTAGGTGCAGCATAGTCCACAACTGGGCATTCCCTTTTACAATTACGTGCCCGCCGCGGCCACCGTCGCCACCATCGGGGCCACCTGTAGATGTAAATTTATCGCGGTGCAAGTGCGATGAGCCAGCGCCTCCGTGTCCGGAGCGGCAGCATATCTTCACATAATCAACAAAATTCGATCCTTGGGACATATTATTTAATTCAGTAAGCCCGAAAGTCAGTAAAGTCCGGAAGCAAGGAATAATGCTCCTTACTTTCGGACTTTACAAATTCTACTTACGTATGTTTTACTGTTCTGACCACGATGATATAATGGATACAATCTGGTCGAATATCTCGTCAATCGTACCTATACCATTAATGCTTTCGAACTTGCTTTGGTTTTTGTAAAAACCTGCCACCGGGGCAGTTTTATCATTGTATTCTTTAATGCGCTTGCGGATAACTTCCGGGTTAGCATCATCCGGCCGGCCTGAACTCTCACCTCGTAGCAGTAACCGGTGCTCTAATTCATCATCAGTCACTTCCAGCGCTATCATACCGGATATTGATGAATTCTTGGACTCCAATAAACTGTCAAGTGCCTCTGCCTGTGCTACCGTGCGGGGAAAACCGTCAAAAATAAACCCTTTGGCATCTTTATTTGCTTCAAGTTTATTGCTTATCATGCCAATAACCACAGCATCCGGTACTAACTTACCGTCATCCATCAGTTTCTTGGCTTCTAAACCCAATTCTGTTCCCTGGCTGATCTCGTTACGCAACAAGTCGCCTGTTGAGAGGTGAATTAGCCCGAATTTTTCGATAAGCTTTTGTGATTGTGTACCCTTCCCTGCTCCGGGGGGACCAAACAGTACTAAGTTGAGCATCCAGTAATGTGATTAAAAATTAAAAAAGCCTTTGGGAACAATACTCAGAGGCTTAATTTTTTTGGTCACTTAGCAGTATGTAAGACCTCTGCTGCGTGGGTTGAAAAAGTGCACTTGTAGGGATTCGAACCCCAAACCTTCTCATCCGTAGTGAGATGCTCTATCCAATTGAGCTACAAGTGCGATTTATATTAAAGCTTAATTTGCCACTTACCGGCAAATGCACCGTTTTTTAACGGACTGCAAAAATAGAATTCTTTTGCAAAGCCTCCAAACTTTTTTAAAATTACTTTACTTTTTCTGCAATCGCTGCAAAATCAGGTAAATCTCCGGCGTTCTCCAGCACTTCTGCATACACTACATTTTGCTCTTCATCTATAACAAACGCCGCCCGTTTAGACACTCCTTTCATTCCGAAAGCAAAAGTCTCGTACAATGCTCCGTAAGCAGCAGAGGCCTCTTTATTAAAATCTGACAACAGCGGGAACTGATAACCGTTCTCTTCTTTAAACTTAGCCAGGGTAAATGGTGAATCTACAGAGATACCTAAGATCTGCGCGTTCAATCCGTCATAGTAGCCAAAGCTATCACGCATGGTACAAAGCTGTGTGGTGCAAACACCGGTGAACGCGAGAGGAAAGAAATGAACAACAACTTTCTTGCCTTTAAAATCATTGAGAGAAACTTCTTTCAAATCTGATGAAGTAAGGGTAAACTGGGGAGCAGACTGGCCGGCTTGTACTGACATATGTGGTTTGTTTGAATTTGTAGACGCAAACTTATATAATTAAAATGGGTTATCTTAAGCGTTATGAAAGCCATTGTTATTACCCAGCCCGGCGGACCTGAAGTTTTACAATCTGCTGAAAGACCGGTGCCGATTTTTGCTGATGACGAGGTGCTGGTGCGGATTATGGCAGCAGGCATTAACCGGCCGGATGTATTTCAACGTAAAGGCAACTACCCGCCACCGCCAGGTGCATCAGCAGACATTCCGGGACTTGAGTTAGCTGGAGTTGTCGAAAAAGTTGGAATTGCGGTTACCCGATGGAAACCGGGAGATAAGATTTGCGCTTTGGTAGCAGGTGGGGCCTATGCTGAATACTGCACCGTACCTGCGGATCAGTGCCTGCCTGTTCCGGATGGATTATCTTACGAACAAGCTGCATCTCTGCCCGAAACATTTTTTACAGTTTGGAGCAACGTATTTGACCGGGGAAAACTGCAGCCGGGTGAAAGCCTGCTTGTACACGGAGGCAGTAGTGGCATAGGTGTAACGGCAATCCAGATGGCTAAAGCTCTTGGCAATTATGTTTACACTACTGCAGGAAGCGATGAAAAGTGCAGGTTTTGCGAGCAGCTTGCTGCAAATAAAGCCATCAACTACAATAACGAGAGCTTTGCAGAAGTTATAGCCACCCTTACAGATAATAAAGGCGTAGACGTAATACTGGATATGATTGGTGGTGACTACATGCCACTGAACATCCAATCGCTTGCAACGGACGGTAGGTTGGTAATGATTAACGCAATGAAAGGGAAAGATGTAAATATCGACCTATCGGTTGTAATGCGTAAGAGATTGTACATAACCGGATCAACGCTACGATCACGGGAAGTGACGTTTAAAGCAGCAATAGCCAGACAGCTGGAGGAAAAGATCTGGCCCTTGATTGCTAACGGACAAATAAAGCCGGTGATCTACAAAACTTTCTCGTTTAACGAAGCTGCTAAAGCTCACGAGTTAATGGAAAGTGGCGACCACATGGGAAAGATTGTTTTAACAATGGGTGGTTGACAGCTCTGAGTGCTGGACTAGGTCGATATTTTAAAAAGAAAAAGCGTTATTTATAAACATGTTTGCAGTAGGTATTGCTAGTTACCCACTGCAAACTGTAAGCGGCAAGCTAATTACGGGAACTTCACACCGTTGTAAGCAGAAACACTTGCAAGTGGTATGGTTGAGCCATATTGCTTGTTTATTGCCTTTATAAATTCGTTTGCCACAATAGCATAACC